>NZ_WSPG01000008.1:0-137646 GCF_022819185.1 Morganella sp. HSTU-ASny43 | reverse complement strand
CGTGATTATTATTTTCGTTATTTTTATCAGATTTCTCAGCAGGTAATTAAAAAGCACCACCAATGAACTTTTCATTGGTGGTGCTAAAAATATAAATAAATCAATACAGGAAATTATAGATATGAAGATGCTAATACCATGGTGCTTGTTACGCAGTAAATATTTACTCCGTTATTTCTGTTAATCCGACAGGCGGCCAGATATCACAGGACTCAGGGTAATTAATATCACACTGATACAGATTGCTGAACAAGAGTGTACTGCTCAATATAAGTGTTATCATAAAACCTCACCGGATCAAGAACATTTACTGTTGCGAAACATATGCAGATTACATATCTGTATGCTGACCGGCAATTAACCCGATGAGGTATTTTATATGACATAACTATTAATTACCTGACTGTATTAGTTATGTACTATGAGTGAGCGTGCTTATTCAGATACAGAGCAATCAGCACACCGGTTGCCAGCATAGCGGCAATAAACCAGCCGATGCCATTCCAGTGCCAGTAAGACCAGAAAACACCGCCCAGAGTACCGGCAATGCTGGAACCGCCGTAATAGCAAAACAGATACAGTGAGGATGCCTGGGCTCTGGCGCGCCGGGCGCGGCGTCCGACCCAGCTGCTGGTGACGGAATGGGCGGCAAAAAATCCCGTCGTCAGTACCAGCATACCGATCAGAACTGCTGCCAGTGAACTGCCGAGCGTAATGAGAATCCCGGTCAGCATTAATGTGACTGCACCAATCAGTACTCTGCCGTAGCCGTATTTCCGTGTCAGTGCGCCTGCTTTTGAGGCACTGTAAGTTCCTGACAGATAAACTATCGATAACATACCGACAACGGCCTGGCTGAAGTGATACGGCGGCTCCATCAGCCGGTAGCCGATATAGTTAAACAGGGTGACAAAGCTGCCCATAATGATAAAACCGATGGCAAACAGCCACGGCAGACCATCATCACGGCAGTGCAGGATCAGGTATTTCCACAAGCTTTTCGGTTTCAGTGAACTGGCTCTGAAATGGCGTGACGGCGGCAGTAACCGCCAGAACAGAAAAGCACCGAACAGAGAAAATGTTCCCAGTACCAGAACGGCAATCCGCCAACTGGCATAATCCGCAATAACGCCAGTGATCAGGCGTCCGCTCATCCCGCCGATAGAATTACCGCTGATATACAGCCCCATAGACAGGGCAACATAGCTGGGATGAATTTCCTCACTCAGATAGGTCATGGCCACGGCGGCGACGCCACTGAGAGATAATCCGACCAGGGAGCGGACAACCAGGATCCCCGCCCAGCTGGTGGTAAACGCACTGAGCAGGGTAAAGATTGCCGCGCATGTCAGGGATATCACCATAACATTTTTACGTCCGACCGCATCTGACAGCGGGCCGGTGATCAGCAGCCCGACGGCCATGAATCCGGTCGCCAGAGAAAGGGACAAACTGGCCTGCGCCGGTGATACCGAAAAATCGTCTGACAACAACGGCAGGATCGGCTGTACAAAATAGAGCAGAGCAAACGTCGCCAGACCGACCATAAAGAAAGAGAGAGTGACACGCAGATACAGTTTGTCGTCGCGCTGGATATAGTGCTGCTTTGCCTGATCATTCTGCACCGGTGAGGTCACACGGTTGTCAGTTATCAGTTTATTCTCGTCTGTCATACACTTATCTCAGCATTTGGTAATAATACCGAGCATAAAAAGATGCTGGTATTTTGTCTAATATATTAATACTCTTGTTTGATATGTTTTACGACCTAATGAGGGAATAATGATCGAATTCCGCCATCTGCGTTATTTCATTGCGGTCGCTGAAGAGCTGCATTTCGGACGGGCAGCGGAGCGTCTCAATATCTCCCAGCCTCCGCTCAGTCAGCAGATTCAGGCACTTGAAAACGCGATTCCGGCTAAATTACTGGCACGGAACAACCGGAATGTCAGTCTGACCCCGGCGGGCGAAATGTTTCTGCGTGAAGCTTACCAAATCCGTACTCAGGTCGAGGCAGCGGTTGAAAAAGCAGCCAGAATGGATCGCGGGGAACTGGGGGAAGTTTCTGTCGGCTTCACTTCCACAACCCCGTTTATGCGTCATATTACGGCGACATTCCGCCAGTACCGTGAAATATACCCGGATGTGGCTATCCACATGCATCAGATGAATACCAAACAGCAGATTAACCCGCTGCTGAGCGGCCGGATTGACTTCGGTGTAATGCGCAATACGCAACTGCCGGATAATCTGGTTCATGAACTGCTGTTTAAAGAACGATTTATGCTGGCGGTCTATGATGATCATCCGCTGATGAAATACCTCAAAACGGGCATTCCCCTGGAGATGCTCACTGGCGTACCATTGGTTTTCTTTGAGCGGGATGTGGGAACGGCGCTGTATGATGAGATTATCAATCTGCTGAAAAAAGCGGGTGTCACACCGGTTATCGCCCAGGAAGCAGGGGAAGCTATGACTATTCTGGGGCTGGTCTCTGCCGGGTTAGGTGTTTCACTGGTAACGGAATCTTTTACCCGTATGAAAGTGGATGGTGTCCGTTACATTCATTTAGCTGAAAATCAGGCATTTTCTGAGGTCTGGCTGGTGTATCATAAGCACAATACACTTTCTCCGGCCGGTCAGCGGCTGATTGAGATGCTGAAAAATAATGTGTTCCGCTGAGCGGGATCTGACTGTCAGGAGTTCGGATGTTCCGGCGATACCGGTTTTCTGTTATTACCGCATTTCTTTTTCTTTTATATACAAGCGCCGCGGGAGCAGGGGTATCGCTCAGCTATTTCTATCAGCCGGATGGCTCACGCAAAATTGCGCCTGACAATATTACTGCACTGACCGGGCAGTTTCTCGGCGTACCTTACCGCGCCGGTCAGCTGATTGGCTCTCCCGGATCACCGGAAATTCTGGTGGCTGACCTGAACGCGCTCGATTGTTTCACTTTTCTGGATTACACCGAAGCACTGAAACGCAGCCCGCAGCAGCAGAATTTCCGCAACAGACTGATGCACATCCGTTATAAAAACGGAGAGGTGAATTATTATCAGCGCCGTCATTTTTTGTCGGATTGGGTCAGCGGCCCGCAGCCTGTGGCTCAGGATATCACCCGGCAACTGTCGCCGGATTACCGGGTGACACACAAGATGCTGAATCAGAAAAAAAACGGCTCCCGTTATATCCCCGATATTCCGGTTACGGCACGGGATATCACCTGGCTGCCGGTTTCCGCACTGACACCCGCTGTGCTTTCACAATTGCAGACCGGTGATTATATCGGTATCTATTCTGACCGTCCCGGCCTGGATGTCTCGCATGCCGGAGTTATTATCCGTACCCCGGACGGGCTGTTTTTACGTAATGCCTCATCAAAACGGAATGAACAACGGGTCATTGATTCACCATTACGGACATATCTGCAAAATAAAACAGGAATTGTGGTTTATCGTTCGGCTTTTGCCCCCTGACTGTGAATCATTTCACAGTTTTGTGTGAAGCCACTTACTAAGCGCGTATTTATTCGGATAATTAACATCTTAGCATCATCTGCACAGGATTATTATTGGTGAAACCTTCAGCACAGCCCGGACATATTGACCATATAAAACAAACCAATATGGGGGTTGTGTACCGTTATATTGATCGTGAAGGCCCCATTTCCCGCATTTCACTCTCGAAAAAATCACAGCTGGCACCGGCGAGTATCACCAAAATCACCCGTGAGCTGATGGATGCGCATCTGGTCCGGGAAACTGAGTTTCCGGGATTAGGCTTTCGCGGCCGCCCGGCAGTGGGGCTGAAAACGGACTGTGACGGCTGGCATTTTTTATGTATCCGAATTAACCGGGGGGAACTGGTTTTTGCGCTGCGGGAACTGAGCGGAAAATTACTGGCCGAAGATATTATTGCATTTCCGGCGGATAGCCGGGATTTTGTCACCCTGTTTCTGGCACAGGTTGATGCCTTCTTTTCCCGTAATCACCGGATAACCGAGCGCCTGACTGCTATTGCCATCACCACCGATGCCATTGTTGACCCTGCAAACGGTATCATCCGCCATTCCCCGTACTATCAGCTGACCGATTTACCGGTAGCAGAGATTCTTTATCAGCATACCGGGATGCCGGTATTCCTCCAGCATGGTATTTCTGCCTGGTCTCTGGCGGAATATTTTTTTGGTGCGGCGAAAGAGTGCAGGAATATTATCCAACTGGTGATTGATGAAAATGTCGGTGCTGCCATTATTACCGACGGTGCATTGCTGCATGCCGGCAGTCACAGCACGGCAGAAATCGGTCACACACAGATAAACCCGCAGGGTAAACCCTGTTACTGCGGTAATCACGGCTGTCTGGAAACTGAAATTGGTCTGCATCATGTATTGGAAATGGCCGCTCAGTTCCTGGCCGTTCCGGAGGGGCAGCCGCTGACCGCTGAAATGCTGTGCCGCGCGGCACTGGACGGTAATCCCGCCGCCCGTGAGCTGATAGAGCAGGTGGGGCAGCATATCGGGGATATTGCCGCCGTGATGGTCAATATCTTTAATCCGGAGATTATCCTGATTGGCTCACCATTAAACCCGGCATCCTCTGTTTTGTTTCCCGCCATCCGCGCCCGGATTACGCAGCGTGCCTTGCCGGCATTCAGCCGGGAGCTGACAATGACTTCATGCGAATTTACTAATTGCGGTACATTACCCGGCGCGGCGTTAATCAAAGAGGTGCTGTATAACGGCTCACTTCTTATCAGACTGATGGATGGTTAAATAATTCTGTAGTGTCTATCTTTGACATAAAACAAATAAATGACAGGGATTTGTTCATGAAAACAGGATTTTCGCAAAAAATTGCGCTGGCGCAAGCCTGATATAAACCGGATGTCTTACACTGCTTCCGTTATCAATTTTGATACGCACCTCTTGATATAACGGAAAAACATCTATGTTAAGGCGCTTGTTTATAACCGGCACAGATACGAATATCGGCAAAACTGTTGCGACGCGGGCTTTAATGCAAGCCATCAACCGCCTGGGTAAATCTGTCGTTGGCTATAAACCAATCGCGACAGAATACCACGACACACTTAACGGCAAACGTAACCGTGATGCGATGATCCTGCATGATTCATCATCAGTTGATGTTTCTTATCAGGATATCAACCCGGTCATGCTGGAAAGTAATTACGGTCAGACGACGACCGACGTTCAGTTTCCTGCATTATCGCAGGGTCTGGAAAAATTAAGTCATCTGGCGGATCAGGTCGTGGTGGAAGGGAACGGCGGATGGCGTTATTTACTGAATAACGAGACTTTTTTATCCGACTGGGTGAAAAAGGAAAAACTGCCGGTGATCCTGGTGGTCGGGATCCAGTCCGGTTGTGTGAACCATGCATTATTAACCGCCGAAGCCATTAAAAATGATGATCTGGAAATTATCGGCTGGATTGCGAACCGGATAAACCCGGGCTTATCACACTACGCACAGGTTATGGATCGCTTACTGACGCATTTACCGGCACCACTGCTGGGCGAGATCCCGTATCTGCTGCGTCCGGAAGAGCGGGAGTTGTCGCACTATCTCAATGAAGAGCAGATTGAAATGCTCTGGGGTGAGGCGTTAGCGGCGTCCTGAGTCTCTGGTAAGAAATACAAAAGGGCTGATAAATCAGCCCTTTTTCATGGTCAAAACCTGACAGCGAGATACTATTTACGCAGATAAATAATATTCTGAGTTTCGTTGTTGCAGTTACCCACAACCTGACCTTCTGCCTGTGCCGCTTCTTCAGCCGGAACCACAGTCAGTGTAAAACCGTCAGCAGGAACACCATTGCTGATGATTTTCTGCGAAATTTCCTCAGTCACACTTTCACAGGATGCCTGCGCCATAACAGGCGAAACGGCAAACAGAACAGCACTGAGCGCAATCAGTTTTTTCATTATTTATCCTTAAATGTATTTATTTCCAGCCAGTGGAAACTTCACGCCCTGTATTTGCATCAAGGCAGCGCAGCGTATTAGGTTCCCAATACGCGGTAACAACCGAGCTTTTTAAACATGCATCTTCAGCATCAATAGCACGGTCAACTTTGTCGAACTCTTTTTCCGCACGGCGGTTGATCTTCTGACGCAGGGAACGGGTATCATCCCATTGCTCTTTTTCCTGGCGTGCTCTCTCTTTTTCAAGCGCAGTATCGCCGCCGCTGATCACACAAGTGCTGCCGGGGCTGCAATTGGTGGTGGCTGCGCCTGCATGAGCTGCAAACATGAAGGGTGCAGCAAAGGCGGTCGCGATAAACCACTTTTTGAGCATGGAGTTAGTCATTGTCGTGTTTTCCTCAAAGTTCAAACCTGCAAACGTCATTCTGATCGTGAGCATTATAGCAAAGTGTATTAATGCACCAATAAAAGACAACGTTTTTCAGCGATAATTTCAGGTAATTTAAGAAAATTACCTGATTATACGGATACCGGCTTATCTTTTGTGGTGGTTTCAGCCTTCGCGGTGCACACTCAGCCCGGCGAATGACTGACAGACCGGCATCATTTCCATAGTATTAATATTTACGTGCGACGGCAATGTTGCAACCCAGAAAACCGCTTCCGCGATATCATCCGGCATCAGCGGATCAGTATTTTTATAGGTATTTGCGGCTTTTTCTTCATCCCCGCGATAGCGGATACCGGAGAACTCGGTACCACCGACCATGCCCGGTTCAATGTCAGTCACACGGATTTTTTTACCGGCCAGATCTGCGCGCAGTGCCAGGCTGAACTGACGGACAAACGCCTTGGTGCCGCAGTAAACGTTACCACCGGCATACGGCCATGATCCGGCAGTTGAGCCTAAATTAATGATATGACCACGGTTTCTTTCCACCATCCCCGGCAGGATTGCACGGGTCATATGCAGCAGCCCTTTGATGTTGGTGTCCACCACCACATCCCATTCTGCCGGATTGCCTTTATCAACGGTTTCCATACCCAGCGCCAGTCCGGCGTTATTGACCAGAACATCAATTTCGCGCAGGGATTCAGGCAGTGAATTAATCACATTATCGACTGCCGGACTGTCTGTCATATCCAGAGCCAGCGGGAAAAATTTGCTTCCGAACTCTTTTTGCAGTTTTGCCAGGCGCTCAATACGGCGGCCGGTGCCGATAACGGTATGGCCGTTCTCAATAAATTTGCGGGCAAATGCCTCACCAAAACCTGCTGTTGCACCTGTAATTAAAACAATCATCACATACTCCGATTCTGTCAGCGGGGATCCCCGGAAAAAATAACAATAACCATGGCGATATAATACCGGTGGTAATATCCTGATAGTGTATCGTGTCTGCATGACAGAAAGCGGGTTACAGATTCCGTTTTTCAGTTTTCATCACGGAAAAACACTGAAGTTAATCAATAACAACCTGATTATATACAGGAGACAGAAAATGGTTCAGGGTCAATGTTTGTGCGGTAAAGTAACAGTATCTGTGCCAAAACAGGTGCACGATGTCTCTGTCTGCCATTGCGGCATGTGCAGAAAATGGAATGGCGCACCGTTTATGTCTGTGGATTGCGGCAGTGATGTTACGCTCAGCGGTGAGGAATATATCACCCGTTATCACTCCTCAGAGTGGGGCGACCGTTGTTTCTGCCGCGAGTGCGGGACACACCTGTTTTATTACCTGAAACCGGCAGATCAGTATTATGTCTCTGCGGCACTGCTGGGAGAGACAACAGAATCCCGCCTCTCAATGCAGATTTACACCGACAGCAAACCGGCGTATTACAATTTTGCGGAAAAAACACCGATGCTGACTGAGCAGGATATTATGGCGATGTTCCAGGCTGAATAATATTTGAAGCCAGATAAGCAGAAAGCGGATACCTGAGTATCCGCTTCGTTTTTCTGCGTTGCCGGGCAGAGAAATTAAATAACAAACAGATCCATAAACTCGCTGACTGACATGGATTCGAGTGTTTTACGGTCACGGGCAGCATTCAGAATGCGCTGCTGCTGCGTTTCCGGGAACATACGCGCCAGATTGGTACGGAATTTCGCCAGCAGCAGCGGAATACCTTCCTCACGGCGGCGGGCGTGCCCGACCGGATATTCGACCACAACCTCATCCAGCACGGTACCGTCTTTCAGGGTCACGGTCAGGGCGTTGGCGATAGAGCGTTTTTCCGGATCATGATAATCACGGGTGAACGCGGTATCTTCCTCACAGTGAATGCGGGCACGCAGGGCATCGATACGGCTGTCTGACGCGATCCCGTCTTCATAATCTGCGGCGGTCAGGCGACCGAAGATCAGCGGAACTGCCACCATATACTGAATACAGTGATCACGGTCAGCCGGGTTATTCAGCGGGCCGTGTTTATCGATAATACGGATACAGGCCTCATGGGTGCGGATAGTGACTTTCTCAATATCATCTGCGGTTTTACCCAGTGCCGCCAGTTTGTGATGCAGTGTCATTGCTGCTTCAACGGCGGTCTGAGAGTGGAACTCTGCCGGGAATGAGATCTTGAACAGCACGTTTTCCATTACATAAGAGCCGTAATCGCGCTGGAATTTAAACGGCTTACCGTCAAACAGCACATCATAGAAGCCCCAGGTTTTGGCGGTCAGCACGGTCGGATAGCCCATTTCGCCTTTCTGCGCGAACAGCGCCAGACGCACCGCACGGGAAGTGGCATCACCCGCAGCCCAGGATTTACGTGAACCGGTATTCGGCGCATGGCGGTAGGTCCGCAGAGACTGGCCGTCCACCCATGCATGGGAAACCGCGCTTAATAACTGCTCACGATCCAGCCCCAGCATTTCGCCGACAACTGCCGTAGACGCAACTTTCACCAGTACAACGTGGTCAAGGCCGACTTTGTTAAATGAGTTTTCCAGTGCCAGGCAGCCCTGAATTTCATGGGCTTTGATCATGGCGGTCAGCACGCGTTTCAGCGGCAGCGGTGCTTTGCCTTTGGCAATCGCTTCACGGGATAACCAGTCTGCAACGGCCAGGATACCGCCAAGGTTATCGGACGGATGACCCCATTCCGCCGCCAGCCAGGTATCGTTGAAATCGAGCCAGCGGATCATGGCACCGATATTGAAAGCCGCCTGAACCGGATCCAGCTGGAATTGGGTACCCGGTACTTTGGCGCCGTTCGGGACAATGGTTCCCGGCACGACAGGGCCGAGCATTTTTTTGCACGCCGGATATTCCAGGGCTTCCAGACCGCAACCCAGGGTATCCAGGAAGCAGTAATATGCGGTGTCATAAGCGCGATCACTGCTGATGTCCATATTCAGAACATAATCAGTGATGTCCTGAATGACCTTGTCGTACTCTTGATGCTGTGGGG
This sequence comes from Morganella sp. HSTU-ASny43, assembly GCF_022819185.1. Lineage (NCBI taxonomy): Bacteria > Pseudomonadati > Pseudomonadota > Gammaproteobacteria > Enterobacterales > Morganellaceae > Morganella > Morganella sp. HSTU-ASny43. Next base: position 128,279 of record NZ_WSPG01000008.1, on the reverse strand, counting down.
TAAAAGATGCTGACATACTTTATCTTCCTTTTTAATCAATAATTAGCGCGCTTTAAGGGGTACGAAGGTCTGGTTTTCCGGTCCGGTGTAATTGGCGGACGGACGAATAATTTTATTATCCAGACGCTGTTCAATGATGTGTGCAGCCCAGCCTGCGGAACGGGCAATAACAAAAATCGGGGTAAACATGGCGGTCGGCACACCCATCAGGTGATACGCCACCGCTGAGAACCAGTCGAGGTTCGGGAACATCTTTTTATGCTGGGACATCACGGATTCAATACGATCCGCAATATCAAACAGGCGGAAATCTTTGGCTTCTTCGGATAACTCACGGGAAATCGCTTTGATAACCTGGTGACGCGGGTCAGCAATGGTATACACCGGATGACCGAAGCCCATCACGACTTCACTGCGGGTGAGGCGGGCGAGAATATCCGCCTGAGCTTCATCCGGTGAGCTGTAACGTTTCTGGATCTCCAGAGACACTTCGTTGGCACCGCCGTGTTTTGGTCCGCGCAGTGCGGCAATCGCTCCGGTGACGGAGGAGTAAAAATCCGTTCCGGTGCCGGCGATAACACGGGCAGCAAAGGTGGAGGCGTTAAACTCATGTTCTGCATAGAGAATGAACGAGGAGTTCATAAAACGCACCCAGTTTTCAGATGGTTTTTTGCCGTGCAGCAGATGCAGGAAATGGCCGCCGCAGGTATCGTCATCGGTTTCGGTATCAATGCGGCGATCATTAAACGCATAGTGATACCAGTAAAGCAGCATGGAGGTCAGGGAAGAGAGCAGGCGATCGGCGATATCACGGGCACCGGATAACGGATGACCCTCTTTTTCCGGCAGAACGCAGCCCATAATAGACACGCCGGTACGCAGCACATCCATCGGGTGGGCAGAAGCAGGCAGCGCTTCCAGGGCTTTCTTCACACTGTGCGGCAGGCCGCGCAGTGATTTCAGTTTCGCCTTGTAAGCGGCCAGTTCTGCGGCGTTCGGCAGTTTTTCATGGATCAGAAGATGAGCGACTTCTTCAAAATCACATTGTGTGGCTAAATCCAGAATGTCATAACCGCGGTAATGCAGGTCGTTCCCGTTAATCCCCACAGTACAGAGTGCAGTATTGCCGGCAGCAACGCCGGACAGTGCGACGGATTTTTTGCCTTTCTTCAGTGCAGGTTCAGGTTTGCTAAGTTGTTCATTCATGACGGGTGATCCTTATTATTATAGTGAGTGTACAACCTGCTTCGCGTTATCTTTCAGAGGTTATTTTTTCTGCGAAAACAGTGCGTCGAGCTTATCTTCATAATCGTAGTAGTTAATGCTTTGGTATAATTCATCACGGGTCTGCATCTGTGAAATCAGGCTCTGTTGCGTGCCTTCACGGCGCAGGGTGTTATAGACATTTTCAACGGCCTTGTTCATGGCGCGGAAGGCGGTGAGCGGGTACAGGGCGATAGCGATATTCACACTGCGCAGCTCATCCAGGGTAAACAGCGGTGTTTTACCGAACTCGGTAATGTTTGCCAGTACCGGAACGCTGATTTTGTCGGTGAACAGACGATACATTGCCAGCTCTGTAATCGCTTCCGGGAACAGCATATCCGCACCGGCATCGATATAAGCCTGTGCGCGGTCGAGAGCGGATTCCAGACCTTCCACTGCCAGCGCATCAGTACGCGCCATCACCACGAAATTCTCATCAGTCCGTGCATCAACCGCAGCTTTAATGCGATCAACCATTTCCTGTTTTGAGACGATTTCTTTGTTCGGGCGGTGACCACAGCGTTTTGCGCCGACCTGGTCCTCAATGTGCATCCCGGCAGCCCCGGCTTTGATCAGGGATTTCACGGTGCGTACCACGTTAAAGGCTGACGGGCCGAAACCGATATCCGCATCCACCAGCAGCGGCAGATCACACACATCCGTAATACGGCGGACATCCGTCAGTACATCATCCAGTGTGGAAATGCCCAGGTCAGGAATACCCAGAGAGCCTGCGGCAACACCGCCGCCGGAGAGATAAATTGCTTTGTAACCCGCACGTTTTGCCAGCAGTGCATGGTTGGCATTAATAGCACCGACCAGCTGCAGCGGGGATTCAGACTGTACAGCGTCGCGGAATGCGCGTCCTGCGGAATAAAGTGCCATATATTCACCTTGTTATTAGTTTGATACTCAGATGTTATAAAGCAATCGCTATGCCAATCAGCCGGGTAAGGTAACTAAAACGCGAGATACATCACACATTTGGCGTGTTTATCCTGTCATTACGTTACCCACTATAGAATTTGCCGATTCCGTCTGACAAGCGGAATGTTAGCTTTCTGTGATGATGATGCTATTTATGTTTCAATATAGCTGTTAATGTGTTTCATAAGATTAATATGAAACATCTGAAACGCATGAAACAGGGGAGAAACGCATGGCTCAGAGTGACAAACCGGTGATCTGGACGGTCTCCATTTCACGCCTTTTTACCCTGTTCCGTGATATCAGCCCGGAATTCAGTGCCCGTGCCGGTATCAGTGCGATTAATCTGGGGTTCGATGCCGCAGTGGAGGCGATTCGTGAACGGCTGAAAACAGAACGCTGCGATGCGATTGTCAGTGCAGGCTCTAACGGTGCGTATCTGAAACAGCATCTGCCGGTGCCGGTGATTGTCGCTGCGCCGGGCGGGTTCGATATCATGCAGGCTTTGGCACGGGCACGGCAGCTCAGTCAGCGCATCGGCCTCATTTATTACCGTAATACTTTTCCGGCACTGGACTCGCTGGCGCAGAGTTTCGGTATGCAGATTGAGCAACGCAGTTATGTGACCGCCGAGGACGCACGGGCAGCCTGTCTTGCCCTGAAAGCGGACGGTATTTCAGTGGTGGTGGGGGCCGGATTAATCACTGATATCGCCGCAGAGTGCGGCATGACCTGCATTTTCATTTATTCCAATGATGCCGTCCGCCGGGCATTCACCGATGCAATAGAACTGACGCGCATCCGTGACCAGCCGCAGAACATGCCGCTGCCGGTGGCGGGCTCTCTGAATGTCCGCCATACGCTGAATGATATTCTCGGCACCTCGCCGGTGATGGAACAGGTGCGTGAAACCATCACGCTGTTCGGGCGCTCAAAAGCGACAGTGATGATCCAGGGGGAAAGCGGTACCGGTAAAGAGATGGCGGCACAAGCTATTCATCATGAATATACGTTGTTTCATAAACATAAGCGGACGAAACGCGCTGCACCGTTTGTGGCGGTGAACTGCGGGGCTATCCCGGAGAGCCTGCTGGAAGCGGAACTCTTTGGTTATGAGGAGGGCGCATTTACCGGTTCGCGGCGCGGCGGCCGTGCCGGGTTATTTGAGGCGGCGGACGGCGGCACACTGTTTCTGGATGAAATCGGTGAAATGCCGGTATCGCTGCAAACCCGCCTGCTGCGGGTGCTGGAAGACCGTGCCATTGTGCGTATCGGCGGCTATAAACCGATTACCGTGGATGTGCGGGTGATTTGTGCGACTCACAATGATCTGGATAACCGGGTGGCGGCAGGGACATTCCGTGCCGATCTGTTTTACCGGCTGGGGGTACTGCGTCTGCAGCTTCCGGCACTGCGAGACCGTGGGGCGGATATCCTGTTACTGACAGAAAAACTGCTCAAACTGGCGTTTGCTGAGCTGGATCTGCCGCTGCATCGTGGCCATCTGCAGCAGATTCTGGCATGCAGTGATTTTTTCTATCACTACCACTGGCCGGGAAATGCCCGCGAGCTGCGTAATCTGATGGAACGGGTGGCGCTGTATTGCAGTGCTTATCCGGATAAAATTATTACAGAATCATTATTACTGAAACTCTCTCCTGAACGGCGCACGGTGATTGCTCCCGCCCTTGTGGCCGATCTCCCGCCGGAGCCGGTGAATACCGCCACGGCAACAGAAGCTGTAGCCCGTTTCCGGGGGGATCGCCGCGCCGCCGCCGACTGGCTGGGGATCAGCCGCACCACCTTATGGCGCCGTCTGAAACAGGAACAGAACACTTCGTCCTGACTGTCCGCCGCTTTATACTGTGCCTCAGAATTGAAAAGCAAGAGCCGGAGTGTTTGTCTGTATCCGGCCTGCAATACTGTCATCACCGGAAAGACACAGGAAACAGGACGGAGGCGTTATGTCAGATCTCTTTGCTCACGATGAACCGCTTGCAGTGGCACCCGATGCGTATCTGCTCAAAGGTTTTCTCAGTGATGAGGATGAGATGCTGCTGGCGGAAATCCGCCGCCTGACCGCCATTTCGCCGTTCCGCCATATGCAGACGCCCGGCGGATACCGGATGTCTGCGGCCATGAGCAGCTGCGGCACATACGGCTGGGTCTCCGATGCCAAAGGTTACCGCTACTCCCCGACTGATCCGCTGACCGGCAATCCGTGGCCGCCGCTGCCGGACGCATTTTTGTTGCTGTCGCAGCAGGCTGCGGAGCGGGCGGGCTTTCACGGGTTTTCGCCGGACAGCTGTCTGATTAACTGTTACGCGCCGGGCGCCGGTATGTCTCTGCATCAGGACAAGGATGAGCCGGATCGCCGCCAGCCGATTGTGTCATTTTCACTCGGTCTGCCGGTGCAGTTTCAGTTCGGCGGCAGTGAGCGCCATCATCCCCTGAAAACCTTTGCGCTTGAGCACGGCGATGTACTGGTATGGGGCGGCCGTTCCCGTCTGAATTACCATGCTGTCCGTCCGGTAAGGGCCGGGGTGCATCCGCTTGCGGGTGCCCGGCGGTTTAATCTGACCTTCCGCTGCGCGCGGTAACGGAGAAACAGGATGACAAAACAGACAATACTCTCAGACGATGCGTGCTGGGCAGCGCTGGCCGCCAGAGATAAAACAGCCGATACGCTGTTTGTGTATGCGGTGAAAACCACACAGACATGGGGATTTCCGTCTACTGTTGTGCGGCTGCCGAAACGGGAAAATACTGAATTTTTTGCCACGCCGGAAGAGGCGGAGGCTCACGGCTACCGCGCCGGGAAGCGCCGTCAGCGCAGCGGTGAGGCCATGACGCAGCGCCATGCGGAACAGGTGGTGCTGGCCTGCCGTGAGCTGGAAACGCGGATCGATAATGGTGAACCGCTGCCGTCACTGGCAGAGCTGGCCACACTGTGCGGCGTGAGTCAGTTTCATTTTCACCGTATTTTCCGCTCACATACCGGACTGACACCGGCGGCATGGGCAAAAGCCTATCGCGGGGATAAACTGAGGGAACAACTGACAAAACAGACGACAATCACCGGCGCAATCGCTGAATCCGGCTTCAGTTCCGGCAGCCGGTTTTATGAATCGTCGGATACACTGCTCGGTATGACGCCGAAAAGCTGGCGGGCAGGCGGCAAAGGGGCGCGGATTTTCTTTGCTCTGGCGATATGTGCGCTGGGGGACATCCTGGTGGCGCAGAGTGAAAAAGGCATTTGTGCCATTCTGCTGGGGGATGACGCGGAAGCACTGTTACGGGATTTGCAGGATCAGTTCCCCAATGCGGAACTGGTCGGTGGCGACGCACAGTTTGAACAGGTGGTCTCCCGGGTGATCGGGTTTGTGGAAGCACCGTCTTCCGGGCTTGATCTGCCGCTGGATATCCGGGGAACTGCATTTCAGCGCCGGGTCTGGCAGGCATTGCAGTCAATCCCGGCGGGTACGACTGTCAGTTACCGGGAGATTGCGGAGCGGATCGGCTCCCCGAAAGCGGTCAGAGCGGTGGCCGGTGCCTGTGCGGCAAACTGTCTGGCAGTGGCTATCCCGTGTCACCGGGTGGTGAGAACCGGCGGGGAACTCGCGGGTTACCGCTGGGGGATCGAACGGAAAAAACGTCTGTTGCAGCGCGAGGCATTGCAGCAGGAAACCGGTTAAGAATATAAGGGATACGGATGCGTTTTCGCACAGATGTTTTTCGAACAACAATGTTACTGAGCAGTTTATTCTTTGCTGTTTTGCCGGTGACGGCAGCCGCCGCACCGGCAACGGCGGAGGTCATTATGGATAATGACGCAACAATTCCTGCGACAGCGACCGGCCCGTTGTTTAACTGTGACAGTGAGCTGATAAAGCTGATTGCAGGCAGTAATCACGGGCTCGTCCGCGCAGAAAAAGTCACTGCGGACAGGCTGGGGATTTATATTGAAAACCGGGATATCAACGAGCTGGCGATTCAGCTTTCTGATACGCGGCAAAAACCCTCGCCTGAATCGCCGGGAGCAGGGCAACTGGGCTGGGTGACTTACAATATCAAAGAAAATACCCTGACAGCGACAGGGGCGGATGCGGAGCATCCCGTCCCGCTGACCTTCAGTGCGGCACAGGGGGAACGGCTGCAATCCTGTCTGAAAAAAGAGAAAACGTGTCAGCAGATCCTCAGTACGCTCCGCTACGAACCCTTTATTGCCATGTCGCCGGAGTGGCGCGTCACCGGCAAAGGCCGGGCTTATTTTTACGCCGCGCCGGCGGAACAGTGCCGTAATGATAATGTCTTTGTGGTTCCGGGAGATGTCCTTCAGGTGGTCGGATTGCGGGCCACGAAACCGGTGAAAGGGGAAAAAGAGGGCTGGCTGCTGGTGGCTTACGGCAATGCGCAGGGCTGGATTAATGTTAACCGGCTGGCGTCACAGGACGCGCTGTGCGATGCGGCAACCGTGAACGCGGACAAACAGTATCAGGCGGGCCTGAAAAACAGTAAGCCTTCCTCATACAAATACAGTGTGACACAAAATCGCCTGCGTTTTTATGATGCTCCGGATAAGGGTTGTATTACGGATGCTGCGGATTTTGTGGTGAAAGATGATGCGATCTGGGTGGATCGTCCTCAGCCATATCAGGGATTTGTTCATGGCCGTTATATATATCCGGCCACCGGTAAAGTCACAGAAGGATGGCTGGAAGCAGACGGACTTAAAAAATGAATTAAAAAGGCCGTTACAAAAAACGTAACGGCCTGCATTTATAATGGCGTATTACAGTCCCAGTTCATCCCGCAGTTGCGCAATCTGTTCGCGCCACTGTTGTTGCAGAACCGGTTTCTGATGTGCGGGTTTGCGCTGCAAATCCGCCGCCAGTTTTTCCTCCAGCGTAATCAGTGCCGCCAGCGAATCCTCTTCGTCACTGACCGGAACGGATGGCTCCGGAACCGCCGGTAACACGCTGTTGCCGGTGCCGGAATCTGCATTCAGGGCACGGATAGCATCATAGACCTGATCCAGATCGTGATATTCCGTCAGTCGGTTACCGTCGATATACCAGAAGCGGTTACAGCTTTTTTCGATCAGCTCCCGGTCGTGACTGACCAGAATCAGCCCGCCCTCAAACCGGCTGATTTCCTCCGCCAGCGCCAGTTTTCCGTCCATATCCAGGTGGTTGGTCGGCTCATCCAGTATCAGCAGGGAATAGTTGGCCAGGCTCAGTCCGACAAACAACAGCCGCGCCCGTTCACCGCCGCTCAGGGCAGATACCGTCTGCTGATGGCGCAGATACGGGAAACCGGCGCTGATCAGTGCCATTTTCCGCTGCTCATCAATCAGTCGCGCGAATGGTTTCAGCGCATCCATCAGTGAATCACTGTCATTCAGTTGCACCAGTTTCTGGTCGTAATACCCCAAATGCACACGGGGATGCAGCACCAGCGGGCTGTCCGGCAGTGTTACCTCCGGTTTCTGAGACTGTGACCAGATCATCCGCAGCAGTGAGGATTTTCCGGTGCCGTTTGCGCCCATCACCGCAATGCGGTCGCCGGATTTCACAGACACATTGTCTGTCACATACAGCGGCGGACAATTGTCTGCCGGGATCACGGACAGCTGATTAAAGGCACACAGCCGGTCTGCCCGCAGGGTATCCCCGGTCAGCTTAAGCTGCCACTGACTGCCGATCGCCAGTTCAACCTGATCATCCTGCAACCGGTCTATCTGTTTTTCCATCTGTTTGGCTTTACGGGAAAGGGCTTCGTTATCATACACTTTCCCCCATATCGCCAGCCGTTTGGCACTTACCGCAATGCGGTCGATCTCTTTCTGCTGCGCATTGTGGCGGTGCTCATCACTTTCGTCCTGTTGCGCCAGCGCTTCCCGCGCCTGTGTGCAGGGCAGACGGAACACCGACACATTACCGTCCCGCAGCACCCAGGTGCAGTTGGTGACGTGATCCAGCAGGGCGTTATCGTGAGAAACCAGGATAAAGCTGCCGCGCCAGTTTTTCAGGAACTGTTCCAGCCACAAAATGGTCGGCAGATCCAGATGGTTGCCCGGTTCATCCAGCAATAATAAATCCGGCCGGCTGATCAGCGCCCGTGCCAGTAACAGCCGGGTATGCTGGCCGCCGCTCAGGGTAGTGACCGGTAACTGCCACTGTAGCGGGTCAAACCCCATCTCTGTCAGCAGCATTTCTGCCCGCCACATTTCGGACAGATGCTGTTCCGCCGGTAATTTTTCCAGCACGGCATCCGCCAGTGACAGGGTATTCAGGGATTCCGGCAGATGCTGTTCGATATACGCCATAATGACGCGGTTGGCCGGGGTAATGGTGCCTTCATCCGGTGCCAGCTGGCCGGACAACAGCTTCATCAGGGTACTTTTCCCGCAGCCGTTATGACCAATCAGGCCGATTTTTTCTCCCTGATTCAGGGCGACAGAAATATCGGTTAACAGTGGTGTGTGACCGGGATGGAATGACAGATTACGGGTTGATAATAATGTGCTCATAGCTTACTCAAATTTCAGGCATAACAATGCCATGGGTCATAAAACGCGATAACCCTGTAAGCTGAGGAAGGATGTTAAATTCAGTAAAGCTTCACTCAGGCAGGATTAACGCACAGCGTTAACAGAAAAGCCTGAGTTCTGACGATTACCAAAGAAATGTGAGAATTCAATCACATAACTTAACACCATAATTAGCCTCCTTATTTATTTTCTGAGTTGATGGATACGAGCATCATACCATTGCCTGTGAATAACAGACAATGGTGGTGCTTAATTTGCCTTAAACTTCCGGAACAGAAGGTTATTTTCTGGCGTTTTTCTCTGTGGTGTCATGATAAAAACGTCTTTTGTATAACGGGGACGACACCATGCCATTAAAGCGAACCGGATTAAAACTGGATTTTTCACTGCTTAACCTGCCGGAGAAAGATGATAAAAAAACACACTTGCCGACAGATGATTATTTGAAACAGCATATTGATGCCTTATTGATACAGATGAAACAAATGCCGGTTTCATTCATAAAAGAGGCAGAGAATGCGCCGGATTATCCGATGCTGCAACAATGTGGTTATTCCTCACGATATAACGGATTTCATTTATCTAATGATTGCGGTGATGTATTTATCCGCGCCCGCAGAGAGAAACCTCACTGCGCTGGTGGGTTTGAAGGTGATAAATTTCATTTGAGTGTGCATGAATCACAGATTGCACAAGCGGTCACTATGCTGTCAGGAGCGCTGTTTTCAGATAACAATCCCTGTGACAGATGGAAAATAACGGATATTTCACAGGCAGAGCCTGACAGCAGAGTTAAACGCGGAGCCCAGATAACTTTGTATGTTCGTCCTGTTCCGGGTGAACATCCTTATAGCGCAGAGCTGCTCAGTGAAACCCGCAGATTTATCACCGGGCTTGAATACCGTCTGACAGAAGGGGGGATTGTACCGGGAGAATACCCTTTATCAGATATCCGTCCGCCACACTGGCAATTTACCAGCTACCGTAATGAAATTATCAGCGGGCGTGAGGGCTGTGAGGCGGACCATCAGCGGTTAGCGGAATCCGCATTTTACCGGCTGATGACAGCTCGGGATTAATCGGCAGCGGGGCGGAACATATCACAATGCGGAATACCGTCCTCGTCATAAACGTCAGAACAGACGGTAAAGCCGCATTTTTCATAGAAAGCGGTCAGATGCGCCTGTGCACTGATAACAATGCGCCGTGTCCCGAAATGCCGGTATACCGCCTGAACGGCGGTAGCCATCAGCGGATAGCCCAGTTTTTGCCCGCGGAATTGCGGATTGATCACCACCCGGCCGATAGCTGCCGGTGCCGTGCTGTTTTCCGGCGGAAGAATACGGCAGCAAGCCATGATTTCACCGTCCTGTTCCGCCCAAACGTGCAGCGCCGTGAGGTCGGCGCCGTCCGGATCGAGATAACAGCAGGTCTGTTCAACCACAAATACCGCGCTGCGCAGCGCCAGCAGGCGGTAGAGTGTCTGCGGGGAGAGGTCATGCAGGGCAGCTGTCTGCCAGTTAATCGGTGTCATGTGTCTGTCCGTCAGTAGTAAGAGAATTATGCACCGGGCATAAAAATCAATATGTGCATCAGTAATATCATGATTACGGATCCCATTCAGCCGGATAATGGTTTTCAGCCTGAGATAGTGCGACAACAATTGCTCTGTCCGCTGACGGCCCATGCACGGGTTTACGCCGAACGCCATCCGGGTGGCGGTGTGCGGTAAATGTCCGGAAGGCAGAATAAACATAATCAGCTCATTATAGTGTGGGTAAGGCCATGTAATACCAGCCGTAAATATCCATATAGCGTTCGGTGGTGCGTGAGGTTTCGTATTTCACATCCTGAAAACCCCGGCGCAGATACAGCTCTCTGGCTTTTATATTTAAGTCAGAGACATACAGTGATAACCGGTTAATGGCCGGGTCCGCCCGTAATTGTGTGGTGATCTCATCGAGAATCTGATTGCCTATCCCGCTACCGCGCAGTGATTCATCCACACACAGGTAGGACAGATAAGCCGTATCCGCCGCCGGAATATGGACAAACATCTGAAAAATCCGGCGGATTTTCAGAAAGGGAATAAAACCGGCTCTGCGCAGGATAGCCAGAGAAGAAACCGGTGCCGGGGCGTGCTGCGGCGGGTGTTTAACCCCGAAAGTCAGGCCATATACGGCGACCAGTCTGCCATTACGTTTTACCTGAAAGTGGCGGTCATACGGGTCACTGAGCCCGCGCTGCCAGAACATCGCCAGCACGGCCTGACGCTGTGCATCCGGCATGGTGCTGACCGTTTTGAATTTGGATGAAAATGCCTGATAAAACAGGGCAGTGGCAGGCTCTAACCCGGTTTCATCCAGACATTCGGTGATTAATCTGCTGTTATCAGTAGCAGATGTACTGTTTTTTATTATGTTTGTCATAATCTTCAATACAGAAAATGTGGTATTATAATAGATAGAGTAATCAGTCTAATTTCTATTATCCGGTTTTTCGGAGACACTTCCTTATGGAAAAATTAACGGAAAAGCAGCAGCGCAAACGTCGTCAGATCCTTGACGCTGCAATGCATTGTTTTATCGAAAAAGGTTTTCATTCCACCTCGACGGCGGAGATTTGTAAAGCCGCCGGGATGAGCCCCGGGAATCTGTTTCATTACTATCCGACTAAATACGCCATCATTGAAGCGATTGCGGAACTGGACGAGGATGACCACAAGGCGATTCTGAGTATCGGTGATGCGCCGGGACATACGGCAGATATTATTGAAAAAATGATAACGGCGTTGATTATGTTGTATAACGAGCCGGGTTATACCCGACTCAGCCTGGAGATTATCACTGAGGCAAGCCGTAACCCTGAGCTGAATACGGCTTTTGTTGTTAATGAGCAGCGGCTGCACAAAAAATTCTGTGATGTGCTCAGACGCGGCATGGCTGCCGGTGAGATTGACCCGCAGCTGGATCCGGTACAGACGGCGTCCTGGCTGCTGGTGATGGCGGACGGCACGCTGGGGCGTGAGCTGACGGAACCTGAGTTCAGCCGGGAAGCGTTTCTCTGCGGGTTACGTGTGTTGCTGAGAAAGGCGCTGAAGCCCTGAATCACGCTTCGCTGACAGTCCGTTGCATCACCGTGACCAGCTCGTCATTGATCACATCATCATATATAGCCTGCCAGCCCATCCGTGCATACATGGCCTGTTTATCCGGCGTGTAGAGATTCAGTGCTGGCAGGTGGCGCTCTCCGGCGGCGGCAAAGACCGCCTGTGTCAGGGCGCTGCCGAGGCCTTGCCCGCGGGCTGCGGGCAGGGTGTAAATCTCGCCGGTCCACCAGTCCGCATTTGCCATATGGCAGGTTTTCAGCTCCCGCCAGATCAGGCTGGCCGTCCCCGATAGTGCACTGTTTTTATCCGTGGCGACAAACAGCATTTCGCCGTTATCACCGTTCATCCGTTTTATCAGACGCGCCAGGATAATTTCCGGTGTCTGCCACTGCGGTAGTTCCTGCCATTCCTGGTGTAAAACCTGAGCAATGCTTTCCAGTAGCGGTAAATCGCCGGGTAAACCGGTAACAGGGCAGATATTCATGATAATGATGCTCCGGGGCGTTCAATAAGTTCGGTAATTAATGCCAGTACCGGCTGAAACAGCGCCCGGCTCTGTTCAAAGGTGTAATCAGTCCGGCGGATCGCCACCGTATGGCCGTGCAGGGCATCCGCCAGCAGATGCAGAATAGCGGTCTGCCGTGACTCATTCAGCCCGCAGGGTGCAATAATGCGCAGATAGCGCTGACGGAAACAGCCGGACGGGCCGTCACTGTCCAGTGATAACAGAATATCCAGCAGATCACTGTAAATATAGAGCAGATGCAGATAACTTTCTGCCAGTCGCTGAAGCTCCTGTTGTACCGGAGCCTGTGCCGATGGCTGATAAATATCATCCACCAGGGCAGTGGCGAGGGCTTCCAGCAATGCCTGTTTATTGCGGAAGTAATAATAAATCGCCATCGGATCGACCTGCAACTGTGCGGCAAGGACGCGGATCGACGGTACTTTTCCCTGTTCCTGTAACAGTTTTCCTGCTCCGGACAGAATATTTTCTGCGGTCAGTTTGCTGCCCCGGTGAGCAGGGCGTCCGCAGGGCGGTATTCGGGATGATGTCATAGGTTGCCTCTGTCAGCGGAAATGGTGGCGGTATTTACGGATAAAACCGGTCACGGACATTGGTTGTTTTCCGGTGATTGCCGTGAAATTATCAAAAGTGGTGCCACGAAAATACTCAGCGGCTTCGGCCCGTTTTGTGTTTACCCGCCAGATGCTGGTTCAGGCCAGACAACGGAACGGAAAAGATCCGTTTGTACAGGAAATTAACTGATGTTTGCCGACGGACGTACCCGGATCACGTTGCTGGCGGTTGTGTTTATCACCTCAATGATGCTGACGTTTTCTGATTCATTTTTTTCAGCGCCGGAGAGAATACGCACCCGCAGTTATCTGCCGGAAAAAAAAGCGGTAGAACTAACGTCACCGGCCATCAGCAGTTTCCGCGATGGTGTGATGATAACCGGTGCCAGAGACGCTATGCGGGTTGATCTCGTTACCTGTGATCAGAAAACCCGCAGTTGCAGCCACAGTAAAAATATTGCTTTTAACCCGGCAGAAGAGCCTGATATTCCGCTGCTGAACCTGAAAATATCCCCGGATAAAAAAGCCATCGGCGATTATCTGCACAAACAAACTTATAATCTGAGGCGCAGTGAAGTCTACAGTGACAGGCCGCTGGTGCCGGTCACCTATATTATGACAGAGCAGAAAGGGGATTTACGGGTCAGCGCGATGTTCATGGGCCGGGTACAAAGCCAGCTGTGTGATATACAGGGACGCTGCCTGATTATTTTCAGTGATTATGCCTCCTACGGCAAAGAATATATCTTTTACTCCCGGGACGGTGGTCAGCAGTGGCAGTGGTTATCACAGTGGACAATGCCGGAACCCGCCGGAGAGACTCAGCTTCTCGCTATCACAGAACCCGGCAGTGTGCTGATGGTGCAGAGGGACACACTGTATCAGACCCGTGATTCCGGAAAACGCTGGCGGCCTTTATTCAGCATGGATAACCGGAAAAAACGGTATCAGGATGACGGACGCTGGTATACCAGCCTGAGCACCACTAAATGGCACTATAACGGAGACGCGCGGGTGATCGCATGGATGAAGGATGAACAAAATGATCCGGAAAACACGATACTGGCTTGTTTTAATACCCGGACCTCAGAAACTGAATCTGATCAGGTTGTCCCCGGGGAGATTGACGCGCTCGACAGTACCACCGGCGGAGAAATTTATTTTGTGCTGACAGAAAAAACCCGTAAACGGCCGGAGGTTAACCACTTTAACTGTAAGGGTGATTATTCACAGCGGCTGGAAACCGGCGGATCTTATATTAACGGACTGCGGGGCGGCAGTGATGATTTACTGATAGCGGGGTCAGGTTCAGAAACCCGGATATCGGATGATGGCGGGCTGAACTGGAATACAGCAGCACCATTGGCGAAAGAGTACGGGGAAACCGTTTTATTTGATAAATGGCGCAATCGTCTGTTCTATTTTCAGGAGAGTCACTACAGCAATAGCCTGACAGGAAACCGTGACGGCATTGAGTATAAAACCTCGGCGGTGCAGTAATGATATCCGCCGCTGTCGTTAAGGCAGCGGCGGTGATGTATTCAGGCGGCGGCCTTTTCCGCCGGGGATTCATTCATACTGTGGCGCAGTAAAAACATCACTACCAGAATCACAATACCGGTTGCCAATCCGGCGACATTTACGGAATACCAGCCCGCATAACAGAAGGCGAACCCGGCCAGCAGACTGCCAAGCGCCCCGAAACTGAAGATAAGAAAATCGGTCGCACCCTGGATTCTAGCCCGTTCATTGCCGGTATAAGTGCGCGGCAACAGATGCGTGGTGCTGATCAGAATAAAGTTCCACGCCAGCCCCAGCGAGGTCATGGCAATGAGAAAATGCGCGTAACTGCTGCCGGTCAGACTGACTGCATTGCTGATTAACAGGCAAATCACTCCCAGCCAGACAAAGCATTTTACCCCGACCCGGCTGATTAACTGCCCGGTAAAGAAAGAGGGCGCAAACATTCCCAGTATATGACACTGAAACACAAAGGCAATTGCCGGGAATTCAAATCCCTGCGCTTTCATCGCCAGCGGGAAAGCACCGACCATATACACTACCAGCGCATACCCGGCGGCACTGACCACGGCGATCAGAATCAGCAGCGGCTGGGAATATAACTGACGGTATGGGCGGTTTTTTGCGGTATCGCTGATCTGAGCGGGAAGCTGAGCTTTCAGCGGCAAAAATGTCAGCAGAACAAAAGCCATCAGATAAATAGCCATCAGCGCGCCGAACGTGCCGAGGAACGGATAAGCCGCCACCAGTGTCCGGGTGGACATCGCCAGTGACGGACCGATCAGCACGGCGATAATCCCGCCGCTCATCACCACGCCGATAGCTTTTGCCCGCAGCGCGGCAGGGGCTTCCTCCAGTGCGGCAAAGCGGTATTGCTGGGCGGTACCGATGGCAATACCGGTAAAGAACGTTCCGGCGGAAAACAGCAGCATGTTGTGTGTATAAATACCGGCGATTGCCAGTAATGCACCGGCCAGCCCGCCGATATTACCGAGAATAAACCCGGCGCGGCGGCCGAAACGCATCATAAAGTGAGCCATCGGCACTGAGGCGGAAATCAGGCCGATATATTGTGCCAGCAGCGGGATCGTGGCATGTGCCGGATCTTCCGCCAGTTGTGACCCGATAAGAACGGCAACGGAAAGCACCAGGGCATTCCCGGTGGTAAATAAGGCTAAGGCGGCAGAGAGCCAGTAAACAGAACGCGGCATAATAATTCCTTATTATTCAACAGAAAAAGTGAATAATGACATCAAACGGAAATCAGTATGCCGGATGATACAACTTCAAGTTAACTTTAAGTCAAGCGGGATTTTTCACCGCTTTGCTTCTGTTTTTTTTCAGACTGACACTCAGGATTTTGCGGAATTTCGGGCACGCCAGATGGTTTTCTGCCGGGCACTGCTCAATATGCAGCAATCCCTGTTTCAGATTTTGCAGCTCGCGGATTTTCTGGTCAATTTCTGTGATTTTTGCCTGAATTGCCGTCCGTTCAATCCCTTTTGACGGCAGTTCGCTGAGCATGACCGCGATTTCATCCAGCGAAAAATGTCCTTGTTTGGCGAGAATGATCAGGGACAGCCGGGTCAGCACCTCTTCATCATAAATACGAGTCAGGCCCCTGCGCCCGGCAGGCGTGATCAGGCCTTTGCTTTCATAATAGCGGATGGTGGCGGTTGTCAGGCCGGTCAGCTCTGCGACACGGCCGATATCAATCATTTTCATGCTGCATCACGCAGGGATGCCAGGGAGCGGATCTGTTTACCGTCCGGTGTGAAATTATCCGCTGACAGCCACTGTTCCAGGGCGTGGTTAACCAGCGGCCATTCACGGTCAGTAATGGAAAACCATTCGGTGTCACGGGTGCGGCCTTTGACAACCCGCGCCTGACGGAAACAGCCTTCATACTGAAAACCCAGGCGCAGTGCCGCATTGCGGGACGGTGCATTGAGGCTGTCACATTTCCATTCATAACGGCGGTAACCGAGGGTATCAAATACATATTTCATCAGCAGCCAGTGGGCTTCTGTTGACATCACCGTGCCGCTGAGCAGCGGGGAAAAATGCACATGACCGACTTCCGTGACGCCGTTTTTCTCATCAGTCCGCATCAGGGAAAACAGGCCAACGGCTTTGCCGGTGTGCTTATCCGTAATCGTGAAAAACAGCGGATCCGACGATTGTGCATTTTTTTCGGTACGGGCGCGGTATTCATTCAGATCGGCCGGTGGTTCATCCGGCAGCCAGGTCCAGTAACGCCCGTCAGGGGCGAGTGAAAATGCCCGGTACAGGTCATCCGCATGGGACGGGCTCAGCGGATCGATCCGGCAGTGACGGCCTTCCGCACTGATGCGGGCAGGGTAAGGGCGGGCGGTCCAGTCCGGAACGATATCACCGACAGTTTGTCCGAATGCATTTATCTGACTCATTTATTTTCTCTCCGCGCTGTTTTGCTTTCCTGTACTGTAATATGCTGAACGGGATGAGAAAAGAGCCGGTTTTTTAAAATTTCAGAGAACCACTTCAGTGATTGGTATTTACAGCACGATTTTCCGGCAGAATAATTTTGATGCGGTAAAATAGTGCTGTTCAGATAAATAAAACGCCGGGAAATCTTCCGGCGTTTTATTCTGTGCTAATCAGATACAGATCATTAAATATGGATATTCACGGATTATTTCCCGGAATATACTCTGGGGGAGTACATAACCTTGATGTATTCTCCGCTATAATCAGAAAAATAGTGGAAACAGAGACTGACAGGCAAATTATGGCGGTATTTTGTTATCATAATGTGATATTTCCGTAAATCTGTTAACAGCCTCTGATCTGATGAAATACAGGTTAACAGTGATGAGTGAAGCAGTAAGAGAAACACCCGTGCGGCGTAAAAAGAAACTGAATGGCCGGAATTTTTCACAATTTTTTATCTGCCTGTCTGTGTTGCTTGCTGCCATGTTTTTTTCACTGTTTTACGGCAGCGTCAATATGGAATTTCATCAGAAGCTGGATACGGTAATCAAAATTATTAGCGGGGGCATCAGCGGTGATGATCTCCTGCCGTATGAAACCATCATTTATAATATCCGTCTGCCCCGGATTATCCTGGTGGCAATTACCGGTGCATCCCTGTCGCTGGTGGGGATCCTGATGCAGACCATAACCCGCAATGAACTGGCCGACCCGTATATTCTCGGGGTTTCCTCCGGTGCCAGCGCGGGGGCGGTATCTGCCATTGTGCTCGGGTTATTTGCTTTTATGTCACCGTATAATGTCTATATCGGTGCATTTGCCGGCGGGCTGATTTCCACTGCTATTATTGTCCTGTTTAATTTCAAAAAGAGCAATATGACCAATCTGGTGCTGATTGGTATCGGTATTTCCAGTCTGTTTTCTGCTATCACTACTGCCATTATTTATCTGTCCAAGAATGAAAGTCAGGTTAAAAGTGCAATGTTCTGGATGCTGGGCAGTTTCTCCGGTATTAAATGGTCTTACATCCCGCTGCCGCTGGTGGCATTAATTGCAGTATTAATTTTTTGTCTGTTATTCAGCAATGTGCTTGATACGTTATTACTGGGTGCAGATGCATCTGCACAATTAGGTGTAAATGTCGGTGCCATCAAGCTGGCAGTGATTATTTTATCATCTTTTGTGGTCTCTATTATTGTGGCCAATGTCGGTGTGATTGCGTTTATCGGTCTTATTATTCCGCATATTGTCCATAATACGATTTCCGTGAAGCACTTTAAGTTATCGCTCTATTCCTGCCTGGTCGGTGGTGCATTTCTGGTGATTATTGATACGATTTCCCGCAGCTGGTTTAAACCGGAGGAAATTCCGGTCGGTATTCTGACCTCACTGATAGGTGCACCGCTGTTTGTTTATATCATTATTAAAGCGAACAGGAGCCGGTAACGTGAGTACTGTTGATATTAATGACCTGAATTATAACGGGATACTGAAAGACATTAATCTGTCATTTTCCGGCAAAAGAGTGATCGGTATTGTCGGGCCTAACGGCTCCGGTAAAACGACTTTATTACGGCATATTTACCGGGATATCAAAACCCGGGGCACCGTTTTCTTTGATAACACGGATGTGGCTCAGTTTTCTGTCAAATCACTCGCCCGCAATATCTCGGTACTGACGCAGTTTAATGACCAGGTGGAAGGCAAACTGACCATTGAGGAAATTGTGGTGATGGGGCGGATGCCGTACAAAAAACATTACGTGGATTACAGCGACCGGGATTTCGTGATTGCAGACAACTACATGGCATTGTTTGGTCTGCAAAAAATGAAAAATAAAGAGTATCACGCACTGTCCGGTGGTGAAAAACAGCGGGTGATGCTGGCGAAATGTTTTTCCCAGGAAACCGATATTATGATCCTGGATGAGCCGACTAACCACCTGGATATCCGCTATAAAGTGGAAGTAATGAAAGCGCTGGCCGCATCAGAATCCACCGTAATTATGACCATTCACGATATTAATTTATCCGCAAAATACTGTCAGTATCTGATCCTGATGAATGACGGGCAAATTTATGCGCAGGGCACACCGGCGGAAGTATTAACCCGGGAGTGCCTGTTTGATGTATTTGGTGTGGAATTTACGGTATTACCGGTCGAAGACCGTGTTGCTATATTTTTATAATCCGGATGAGGAAATGATGAAAAAATTATTATTAGGTACCCTGGTTATCTCTGCATTGTTTTCCGTGACAGCCACTGCGGAAAATAAAACAGCACAGGCTTATGTCCCGGTTGAGTTCAGTGCAGAACTGGATGGCAACGAATATCACTTTAAACCGGAAACATCCCCGCAGCGTATTGTTTCTCTCAGCCAGATCACCACCGAAATGCTGCTGGCACTGGATTTGGGGGACCGTATGGTCGGTACCGCTTTTCTGGAAGAGCCGATTTATCCGCCGGTAAAAGCAGCATATGACAAAATTCCCGTATTGGCAGAAAAATGGCCGTCTTACGAAGTCTTTATGTCTGTCAAACCCGATTTCGCCACCGGCTGGGCAAACTCATTCTCAAAACTGGCACTGGAAGCCAATAAAATTGTGCCGGAAGGGGTTGCCGTTTATGTGCCGGAATCCATGACATCACCGAAAGCAGATGTGAATACCTATTTTAACGACATGCTGAAATTTGGTGAGATCTTCGGTGTGCAGGAGACAGCTGAAAAATACGTGGCAGCAGAAAAAGAAAAACTGAATACCGTTATCAGCCAGATTCAGGCGTATCCGGAAAAAACCGCCTTTATTTTTGATTCTCAGGACGGTAAACCCTATACCTTCTTTGATGGTTATACCTCAGAGATGCTGAAACTGATTTCTGTTAAGAATATTTTTGCCGGCAAAAATACCGGAAAAACCTGGGCGGTCGGTAACTGGGAAGATGTGATTATGTCTGATCCGGAAGTGATCATTATTCCTGTCTATAAAGGCTTCCGTAATGATGATGATTATGACCAGAAAGTGGCATTTATTGAGTCCATGCCGGAAATGCAGGGTGTAAAAGCCGTGAAAAATAAAAATTATATTAAAGTGAATCTGTCCGAATTAGTGCCGGGACCGCGCTCGATTGATATTTTGCCGGTACTGGCAAAAGAAATTCACGAAAAACCGTAACGTTCTCTGAATTCCGCACCGGGTTTCCGGTGCGGATAGTTACATAATCAGAACAGATAAATCAGGGTGTAGAAAAATACCAGCGTCAGGACCACGGTCAGCAGGGTATTTTTAATCAGCCGTGAGGCGATAATACAGAACAGCGTACCCCATAAATACGGATTATCACTGATATCACGGAACTGTTGTTCCTCCAGTAATACAATCGGCGCGCAAATAGCCACCAGCAGACAGGGCGCGGAATAGGTCAGGGCCTGCTGAATAAAGACCGGAAGCCGCAGCGGTAATCCCGGGATCAGAAAAATAAAGCGCAGCGAAAACAGCATCAGCGTCAGTGCGAATATTAATCCCCAGCTCATTTTACATCCCCCCATTTACGCCCCAGCAGAACGGCCAGCAGCATGGCGCTGACGCCGGCAATCACCGCGCTGCCCTGAATACCGGCACGGGTCAGAATAATCGTGACCACAAAGGAAAACAGGGCCCCGGCGAGTGCACTTTTTGATTTGATCAGCGGCACCACAATCGCCAGCAATGTCGCCACCACCGAAAAGTCGAGCCGGAGCCGGCTCAGGTCGCTGATGCTGTGTGCCAGCACAATACCGAGAATACTGACCAGCACCCAGACGAGGTAAAAACTCAGTCCGGCACCGAACAGATAAGCAAAACTCAGGCGCTGCCGCCCGGCGACACTGACCGCAAACAGTTCATCCGTCAGCAGAAAGCCGATACCGGCCCGTTGCAGCGGGGAAAAAGGGCGCACATGCGGGCGCAGCGTCAGCCCGTACAGCAGGTGTTGTGAGGTGATAAAAAAGACGGACACGATAATGGTGATCACCCCGGCACCGCTGTTCAGCAGGCCGAGTGTTACCAGTTGGGCAGCACCGGCAAAGACCATTGCGGACATCGCGACACTTTGTGCAAAGGTCAGGCCGCTGTCCACCGCCATCGATCCGGCAAGGATCGCCCACGGCACCACGGCCAGGTTGAGCGGGGTCATATGCAGTGCGCCGGTGAGGAAATCTTTCAGCGGAGAGGCGGGTAAATCTGTGGTTGTTGTCATTGTTATCATCCGTACAGCGTAAAACAGTCCGGATACTCTGCCATGACACAACAACAGAAAGATTGTACAAAATTGTTCAGCGGGATCAGCGGCGCTGCATAAATTTGCCCGGTGAGACTCCCATTGCCCGTTTAAAATGGCGGGTAAAGTGGCTTTGGTCGGTAAATCCGCACTGTAAAGAAACATCCGCCGGGCGGTCGCCATTTTGCAACAGCTGACGCGCTTTGCGCAGGCGTGCCTGAATCAGCCACGCGTGGGGCGGCATACCGTAACGCAGACGGAACTGGCGCAGAAAATACCACGGGCTGAGATTTGCCATTGCGGCCAGCTCATCCAGGGAATAATCGGTTTCCGGATGGCTGTTCATCATTTCTGCAATATGTTGCAGGCGCTGACCGGCCGGGGTGATCTCCGCCGGGCGAAAGCCTTTTTTATTGTGACGGGTGATAAGCCAGGCCAGGGTTGAGAGCAACAGAGAGCCTTTCAGCAGCCGGTTATCCGGCTTCAGCAATACATCAAACAGCAGGCGTAACTGTGCGGCAAGGCCGGGATCATGGACAACCGCGTGAGAAAACCAGGGGACAAAGCCCCGATCGGCCGATTTGAGATCCTGCATCAGCGCATCCAGCATTTCCGGTGTCGGATAAATCGCACGGTAGGCCCAGCCGGTTTCCAGTGCCGATGAACCAGTGTGGATTTCATCGGAATTCACCAGAATGATATCGCCGGTCGGGGCATAATGATTACTGCCGGTGCGGAAAAACTGCTGAACACCTTCGTCAATCACACCAATACAAAAGCCTTCGTGCGTATGGCGGCTGAATTTCTGCTGATAGTAACGGGCAGAGATCATCCCCAGACCATAAAAATCGTCCAGATGAAAATAATCAGCCTGTTCACGGCAATGCCCGTCACTCTGCATGGTGTGTCCTGCTCTGTCTTTACGGTAACCAGTTATTATCGCGCTGCGTTACATTCTGTCTTGTACAAAATTGCGCAGCTGCGCGATATCAGCCGATCAGTTTCCGTGCTGCCAGGTCTTTCACAATCAGTGCCGCGACCAGAGAACAGCGGGGCAGATCACGGCTGTCCAGCCAGTCCAGTTCAGCAATTTCCGCGGCCGGTTGCAGTACGCCGGTAAATTCCGCCTGATAACAGCGGATACGCACCTGTGTGCCATCCTGTTTACCGTCCGCCTGACCGGTGAATTCCCCGTAAAACGTGATGGTGTCCGGTTTCAGTGTCACCGTCAGTTCTTCGTCAATTTCGCGGCACAGAGCCTGTTCGTCAGTTTCACCGGCTTCGCGTTTGCCGCCCGGCGCGTAGAACAGGGTTTTGTTATGAGAGCGGACCATGGCTACCTTGCCGTCTTTCAGTGTGATCAGTGCCAGTTTATCGATCATTTTTGCCGTCATTGCTGTTCCTTTATCACTCTGGTGAATGTGTGCTTTGCAGCCATTATGACACTGTGCTTTCCGGAGAGTGTCAACTTTTTTGCTACTGACAGTTTCCGTGACTGATCTTCCGTGCTGATCGCAGATTTGCCAGGATAAGCACCGGATATATCCGCACTATCAATTCACATTATTTATATCAGGAGCATTTATCGTGCTTCCTGCGGGTATCTCTATGAAAAATAACGTTATGCTGATTTTACTCTCGCTGTCACTGGCGGTCTTCGGCGTCATTACCACAGAAGTGGCGGTGATTGGTCTGCTGCCTGCCGCAACTGACGGAACAGTTGCAGATCACGGCACCGCAGGGTCGGGTTTCTGGTCAGTATCTATGCTGTGGTGGTCGCCATTACCGGGCCTGCCATCACGCTGATGCTGGGGCGCTATAACCGCAAAACAGTTTTGCTGGTGATTATGGCGATTTTTATTATTTCCAATATCGCGTATGCCATTACGCATCAGTATGATGTGATTCTGTTTTTCCGTATTTTACCGGCACTGACGCACGCGGTATTTTTTGCTATTGCCCTGGTGGTGGCCGCCAATGTGGTGCCGCCTGCACGATCTGCCCATGCGATTGCCATTGTTTTTTCCGGGGTGGCTGTCGGCATGGTGCTGGGAATGCCGCTCAGTGCCTTTATTGCGGAAATGTTTACACTCAATGCTGCGTTCTGGTTCGGTGCGCTGACCAGTGTGGTTGCTTTTACGGGGATCGCGCTGTTTGTGCCGTCATTACCGGTGACACAGGCGCTGAAAGTGCGTGAACAGCTGGCGATTCTGCAACGTCGTGATGTATGGCTGAGTATTGCGGCAGTGACACTGATTTTTTCGGCGATGTTTGCAGGGTTCAGTTATATCGCCGGTTATCTCGTCACTATCACCGGTTTTTCCAACAATACGACCAGCGCATTATTGGTGGTGTTCGGCATCAGTGGTTATTTCGGCAACTTTATTTTCAGCCGGTATTTACAGCGCAATGTCATTAAAACCACGTCACTGTATCCGCTGCTGTTTATCCTGATTTACCTGGCGGTCTGGCTCTGCGGTCCTTCGCCGCGGCTGATGGTGCCGGTGGTGGTGCTCTGGGGAATACTGCATACGTCCGGGCTGATTGTCAGCCAGACCCGGCTGCTGCGTGAAGCCGGGAACACGCCGGAATTTGCCAACAGTCTGTATATCGGATTTTCCAATCTCGGGATCACCCTGGGCGCAATGGCCGGCGGGCGGATGATCCGCAGTTTTGGCGTTGAAACCATTATCTGGGAGGGAATTGTCTTTGCGGCGGCAGCCTTTATCACAATACGGCTGAAAGTCCGGCAACAGGCGGCACACACCGTCTGCCGGCCGCTGATTTGGTGATCCCCAGTTTATCTGCTGCCGCAGTAAAACTGCCGTGCTGTGCAGCGGCGACAAAGGCGGTAATCCCGGAAAAAGAATCCGTTTTCTGCATGAGCGATTTATCACAGTGATGGTTAATGATTTCATCATAATCGTTTTCTGTGATAAAAATCATCAGCTCTGCTCTGTTAACACATAAAAAGGATAATAACGTTGAATACCCGCACTTATCAGTTTTACCAGGTCGATGTTTTTTCTGATGTACCGCTGCTCGGCAATGCGCTGGCGGTGGTGGTTGATGCAGATGATATGACGGATGAGGAAATGCACCGTTTTGCCCGCTGGACAAACCTCAGCGAAACCACCTTTTTGCTGAAACCGCAGGATCCGCAGGCCGATTACCGGGTCCGCATTTTTACGCCGGACGGTGAATTGCCGTTTGCCGGACACCCGACCCTGGGTACCTGTTATGTCTGGCGCGAAACACAGCAGTTTAATGATAAGCGCGATATTATTCAGGAGTGCGGAGTCGGTATGGTGACTGTCCGTCAGCAGGATAACCGGCTGGCATTTGCAGCCCCGGCACTGTTACGCGGCGGGGATACTGATCCGCAGCAGGTGGCATATATTGTGAAAGCACTGGGGCTGCGTGATGAAGATGTGGTGCGCTCCGCATGGGTGGATAACGGCCCGGGATGGATTGGCCTGCAACTGACTTCTGTTGCGAAGGTGCTGGCAGCGAAACCGGATTATTCTCTGCTGGACGGGTACGATATCGGCCTCTGTGCACTGTATGATGACCAGAGCGGACCGGTTCAGCTGGAAGTCCGTGCATTATGCTGTTCTCTGGGGGAAGAAGACCCGGTGACCGGCAGTCTGAATGCGTCGCTTGCCCAGTGGCTGACCGGCGAAGGTATTTTACCGGAATGCTATGTGGCCGGACAGGGACAGGTTATCAGCCGTGACGGCAAAATCTTTGTCACTAAGGAAGCGGGTCAGGTATGGGTTGCCGGGGATGTGACCTGTGTGATCACCGGACAGGCAGCGCTGTGCTGACTGAAAACAAACCAAAAGGATAATTACCGTGAACAACAAAACCCATTCCTTTTATCAGGTTGATGTGTTTTCTGATGTGCCGCTGCTGGGTAATGCACTGGCGGTGGTGGTTGATGCGGATGATCTGACGGATGAGGAAATGCACCGTTTTGCCCGCTGGACAAACCTCAGTGAAACCACCTTTTTGCTGAAACCGCAGGATCCGCAGGCTGATTACCGTGTCCGCATTTTCACCCCGGATGGTGAATTGCCGTTTGCCGGACACCCGACCCTGGGCAGTTGCCATGTCTGGAAGCAGCATACCGGTTTCAGTGAAACGCGGGATATCATTCAGGAATGTGCCGCCGGGCTTATTACGCTGCGTCAGTCTGAACAGGGAACTGCCTTTGCCGCACCACCGATGATTAACGAGCGGGATCTTACAGAAGACGAGTGCAATACGGTTGCATCGGCATACGGTATCCCCCGCAGTGCCATTTTGCAGGCAAAATATATTGATAACGGCCCGGCCTGGACAGGGATTGAGGTGGATTCCGTTGCCCGCCTGCTGGCAATCACCCCGGATTATGCGGTGCTCAGCCAGTCAGGGAATAACGCGCTGTATAAAATCGGCGTGTTTTCCCGGTATCCGGCAGGCAGTGATGCCGTACTTGCGGTAAGGGCATTTATTAACCGCAGAGGCGCGGAAGACCCGGTAACCGGCAGCCTGAATGCAGCACTGGCACAGTGGCTTATCAGCAACGGCACATTGCCGCCGCACTATCTGGCGCGGCAGGGTGAAAGTGTGAAGCGTGACGGCTGGCTGAGTGTCCGGCAGGATGCCGACGGGATCTGGGTCGGCGGTGTTGTGACAGACTGTATCCGGGGTCAGGTTTCACTGCGCTGAAAAATACTCACCGGCGGATATTATGCCGCCGGTGATGTCAGTGCAGACTGCAATACCATCTGACCGGCACGAACCATCTCTGCCAGTTGCCCGGCACTTTCACCGGCCCGGGCGCGCAGGGAAATACTGTGCAGGAACGCAGTCAGTGTTTTCGCCAGCAGCGGGGCGCAATCCGGATCGTGCAGCGCAGTTTTCTCTTCATTCAGACAATCCAGCACCATCATCTCCTGCGCCGCAATCACTTCCTGCAGACGCTTGCGGATGGCAGGGTCGTACACTTCGGCGGCGGCTGTCGATAACACCATACATCCTGCAGGGCCGTGCTCTCCGGTATAAAGGGTGACGGTTGCCTGTAACCAGCGGGTCAGGCGGGCGGCCAGCGGCTCACCGGGCGTCTGCGGTGCCAGTGCGGCGGAGTAATGCGCCTGAGCGATTTCACCGAACCTGTCCATTGCCAGCTGATAAAGCCGTTCTTTATTACCGAAAGCAGCGTACAGGCTGGGTTTCCTCATGTCCGTTTCTGCGGCCAGTTCATCGAGAGACGTTGCGGTATACCCTTTGCGCCAGAACTGCGCCATGATTTTATCCAGTGCGGCGGCACTGTCGTAATTCCGGGGTCTGCCTTTTTGTGCCATTTGATTACCGATCAGTATAAAAACAATTTACATCATTGTACCTCATGCATTATTTTACCGGTTAGTAAATAAATGTTGTCACGGAGTATTTTGATGTCTGATCATGATTATGCAGTTGAAACTATTTACGGGCTGAGCACGCCTTCCATTCAGGCGCTGATCGCTGCCGGACGCGCATCACAGCCCGCATTACTGAAAGTCGGCATTTTTGTCTGTCCGGGTTATATGCCGATGGATATCAACGGTGCGCAGTCTGTTTTTACGATTGCAGGGGCGGAAATCTATTTTATCTGGAAACGCCGGGAGCTGGTGGAGGGCTATATCGGCTGGCCGACGATGCCGACAATGACCTTCGATGAGTGTCCGGATGATCTGGATGTACTGGTGACCGGTATGGTGCCGCCTGAGGTGATTGAAGATCCGGAGGTGATCCGCTTTTTCGCGCGGGCAGGGCAAAAAGCAAAATATGTGATTGGCACCTGTTACGGTTCGCTGATGCTGGGTACAGCCGGATTACTGAAAGGCAGAAGGGCAACCAGTAACAGTAATGTGGTGCCGATGCTGCCGGATGTCGGGGCTGTTGCCGTCGGCGGCAGTGATGTGGTGATAGACGATACTATCTACACCTCCGGCCCGGCTACCGGTTCGTTTGATGCCTCATTACTGGTGCTGAAAGCCCTGCGGGGTGAGGAACTGGCTGCGCTGGTTGAACTGGCGATTGAATATGACCCGCGCCCGCCGTTCCGCACCGGCTCCCCGCAACTTGCAGGGCCGGAAATGACCGCCATATCACAAAGTATGACCGCGCCGCTGAACCGGCAATATCACGAAGCGGCGAAACGGGGCTATGCCCGTTATCAGCAGATGATTCAGGACTGACAAACCGGGTAATAGGCTGTCAAATCCGGGATTTTGTTTTTTATCCAGTCAGTGATAAGAGACAATGCTCCCGGATGATAGGCTTCCCGTCCGGCATACAGAAACTGCCACTGGCGCAGTACCGGCCAGTCGCTGCTGAGCTGATAATTATAGGCGGGTGCCTGTAATAAACCGTGCCCGGCCTGCGGAAAGACAATGACTTTTGTCTTTGGATTATCTTTCAAAAGTGACTGATAACGGCAGGAATTCTGCCGGGCATCGACATTCAGATCTTCCGCGCCCCATACCGCCAGCACACGCCCGTTCATCTGAGGGATTGCCGGGGTGGCATCACTGAGATAATTTTTGACCACAAATTCAAAGCGGTCGGGTGTCATATCACTACGTTGTGCCGGGTCTTTTGAGCCATTGCGGCCAAATATCCGGTCATTCTCTGCCTGTTCTGCTGCCAGCAATTGTTTAATGTCTCCCGGCGATTTTCCCTGCTGTGCGTAGCGCAGCCCCTGATAAAATTGTCCCTGATCCCGCCAGTTCACCGCACCGCCGATAATCACGGAAAAATCAGGCTGCGATTGTGCCGCCGCTGCCGGGATCACCCATCCTGCCTGGGAGAAACCAAGAAAGCCAATCTGCACCGGGGTATTCTGATAAAGGGATTGCAGCAATGTCAGTGCGGCCACGGCTTCCTCTGCGCGATCATCCATTGATTGATGCAGCCAGTTTCCCTGACTGTTACCGATACCGGCTTTATCCCAGGAAAATACTGCAATACCGGCATCCAGCAGGGTATTAAACAGCGGGTTATATCCGTTGTCTGAATATCTGTCCTGCGGGCCGTTACCGTGGATTATCACGGCAACCGCTGCCGGATGTCCGTTGCCGGGCAGCAGCAGGGTACCGGAAAGCCTGTTTCCCTGTGAGGTGAAGGTCAGTTCTTTTGCCACTGCATTGTCAAAATCAAAATCATCAAGATGGCTGGTAAAAAACAGTACCAGTCCGGCAATCAGTAACAGCAGAGCAAGCCCGGCAAGTTTCCGGCGGAAATAACGCTGTATCATGTTGTTATTCTTCGCCCCCGCGAACAGTGATCATCGCAGGGAATGCAGGGCGGAGAAAGGCGGCAGCAGCGGCTCGGGCCAGCGTTTCGGTATCGCACTCTTCGCGGTTGGATAACGCGACGATAGTGGTGTCTGATTTTGTCAGCCGGATAAAGTAAGTGCTGGTACCCATCCAGCCTCCGGCATGTTCCAGACTCAGCTCACCGAAATGATGAAGGGTATGTAACCCCGCAGCATAAGGCTCATAATCCGTAACGGGCGTGCCGTTTTTTGTCAGCGGGGAAAGGGTTTCTGACATCTGTTGTATCAGCGCAGTACCACCGATGCGGGCGGTGCGGTAGTTTTCGCCCCATTTCATCAGGTCAGCGGCACTGGAATGTACCGCGCCGTCGCCGGTGTGTGTCCACGGGCTTTCAGAAATCCGCCACTGACCGGCAGCTTTGCCGTAGCCGGTGGCAATGGTCTGCGGTGCCGGATATTGCTCAACAATAAAAGTATGGTTCATTTCCAGCGGTGCAAAAATCCGTTCACGGGCAAAATCAGCAAATGACTGCCCGCTGACCCGCTCAATAACCTGAGATAGCAGAAAATAGCCGGTATTACTGTAATCATGGCGGGTTCCGGGCGGAAAATCCGCTTCTGTCTGACTGACCAGATCCGCCAGGGTTTCCTGTGGTGTCAGCGGATCATAAAAGCCGGTTTTACGGGCAAAAGCCAGATCCATATAATCCTTCAGTCCGCCGGTGTGGTGCAGCAGGTGGCGTAATGTCACCGGACGTGCATATTCGCCCAGCTCCGGCAAGACGGACAAAACAGAATCACTGAGCGAAATTTTACCTTCCTGCACCAGTAACAGCAGCGAAAATGCGGTGAATTGTTTGGAAACGGAGGCTAAGTTGAAAATAGTGTCCGGTGTTACCGGCGTGCGGGTTGCCACATCCGCCATGCCCCGGCAGCTGTACCATGTTGCGCCGTTATCGGTATGTACCATGACGATAACACCGGGCTCATCCGGCGAAAAGCCTTCTGTCAGCGCATTCAGTGCCGTTTGCATTATTGTTTCTCTCTTATTTTTACAAGGCAGGTTTATTTTAAGACTAATTGCGCTGAAAAATATTGTCGAGAAGATACTGAGATGCGCCGTCAGCGGCTTAAGGTAGTGTTCAGATTAACCGGTGCGTTTAAAACACTGGCTGTGTTGCAGAACAAAGTCGATAAAACAGCGCTGCCGGGGAGAAAGTGCCTGACTGCGGTAATACACCGCATTAATCGGTAGTTTGTTTTCATAAGTGTATGATGTCAGAACCTGACGAAATTCCCCGTTTTCGCGCATTTCGTGTGTCACAAAATCGGAAATACAGGCAATTCCCGCGCCGGAACGTGCCAGATTGCAGATAATTTCCCCGCTGCTCGCAGCCAGTGACGGGGTAATTTTCAATCCCTTTTTATTACCGTTATACAGCGGCCAGGTGTTCAGGCTTTCCGGTGTGATAAATCCCAGCAGAGTGTGCTGTGCCAAATCTTCCGGCGTTTTCGGTTCGCCATGCTGCTGAAGATAACGCGGACTGGCCAGAATCCGCTGGCGGGTGTAGCCCATCAGCGTGGCATGCAGGGAAGAATCCGCCAGCGGACCGAAGCGGAATGCGATATCGGTTTGTTTTTCCAGTAAATTGGTGATGCCTTCATAGTTAGTCAGTTCAAGACGGATTTGCGGATAACGTTCATGGAATTGTGTCACCAGCGGTGCTATCACATGGAGCTGAACAGGTGTTGAAGCATCAATACGCAGTGTGCCGGAGGGGATCTCTTTGTGGTTCATCAGCACATCTTCCGCTTCCTGCGCCAGTTGCACCACATCACGGGCTTTTTGTAAAAACAATGCGCCTTCTTCACTCAGTTTAAGCCGCCGCGTGGTGCGGTACAGCAGCGTACTGTTCATCTTTTCTTCAAGACGCAGCAGGGCGCGGCTGATGGCGGATACGGTCAGCCCGTTTTGTGCGGCAGCGGCTGTGACGGAGCCGCTGTCAACGACGGCAATAAATGCCCGCATTTCTTCCAGGGTGATTTTCATTATTGCGTTTTATTCAATTGTTTTTTGCAGATTAGCGGCTGTTTCCGCAAAAATCAATGTGGCAGAATCGCCGTCCTGACAACACTGTGACGTTGTTTTTTATTCTGAGGACATTATGCGAACAAATACTGCTCTGTTATCCCTGTCTGTCGGCGCGTTTGCTATCGGGGCAACGGAATTTTCCCCGATGGGTATGCTGCCGGAAATCGCCGGGTCACTGGCTGTTTCCATTCCCGCCGCCGGGATGCTGGTTGTGGTGTATGCACTGGGCGTGATGCTGGGTGCACCGGTGATGACGTTACTGCTGATCCGGCGTTCGCCCAAAGCGGCACTGATTTTCCTGATGAGCATCTTTACGGCAGGTAATGTGCTGTCGGCACTGGCGCCGGATTACAATACACTGCTGTTTGCCCGCTTTATCACCAGTCTGAATCACGGCGCGTTTTTCGGCATCGGTGCGATGGTGGCGACACGGGTGGTAGCCAAAGGCAAAGAAGCCGGGGCGATTGCAGGTATGTTTATGGGGCTGACCATTGCCAATATCGGCGGCGTTCTGGCGATCACCAAACTGTCTCAGATGCTGGGCTGGCGTGAATCCTTCTTTGTGGTCAGTCTTCTCGGCCTGCTGACAATGGCGGCGCTGTTGCGATCACTGCCGCGTAATATGCAGGGACAAGAACTTAATCTGCGCCGTGAATTACAGGTACTGACCCGTCCGGCGGTATTACTGGCAATGTTGTGTACTGTGCTGGGTGCCAGTGCCATGTTTACGTTTTATACCTATATTGCCCCCGCACTGACCTTTATCTCGTCTGTGCCGGAAACGCAGATCAGCATCATGCTTGTTCTGGTCGGACTGGGCTTCACACTGGGGAATTATCTGGGCGGTGTATGGGCAAACCGTTCGGTTTCCCGCACATTGTACGGATTATTTGCACTGCTGGCGCTGACGATGGTTCTGTTTCCGCTTATGGCCCGTGACACTGTCACTGCGGGGATTATGCTGGTTATCTGGGGAGCGGCCAGTTTTGGTATCGTTCCGCCGCTTCAGGTAAAAGTGATGCAGGTAGCCTCAGAAGCGCAGGCGCTGGCCTCATCAGTCAATATCGGTGCCTTTAATCTCGGCAATGCAGTCGGTGCCGCGCTGGGCGCATCGGTGCTGGCAAACGGTGGTGATTATGCCGGTGTCAGTTATGCAGGGGCAGCGGTAGCCGCCGCCGGATTAGTGGTGCTGCGGATAACCTTACGCCGGACAAAATCGCAGAAGCCTGCTTCAGATGCAGAGCAATGCACGACTATATAAATGAATCAGCAGGTTAAACCAGTATGGCAGTCCGTGATGTAAATCCACGGACTGCTTGTCTTTTATGCGGGTTATTGATTAGAGTGGTGAATTCTGTTTACTGCTAACCGGTGATTTTGCTATGACAACCTCTTCTGACACAACATTCCGTACGTTGTATCCGGCCATTGAGCCTTATGAGACCGGGTTTCTCGATGTTGGTCATGGTCACCGGATCTATTACGAACGCACCGGCACACCCGGTGCGAAACCGGCTGTTTTCCTGCACGGCGGACCCGGCGGCGGAATCAGCCCGGAATACCGGCGCTATTTTGATCCAGCCCGTTATGATGTGCTGCTGTTTGACCAGCGCGGTTGCGGGCGTTCAACACCGCATGCGGAAATTTCCCATAACACCACATGGGATCTGGTGGAGGACATTGAGCGGCTGAGAAAGCATATCGGTGTCAGTAAATGGCTGGTATTCGGCGGCTCCTGGGGTTCGAGCCTCGCACTGGTATACAGTGAAACGCATCCGCAGCAGGTCAGTGAAATCATTTTGCGCGGTGTGTATACCGTGACAGAG
Source organism: Morganella sp. HSTU-ASny43 (assembly GCF_022819185.1). Classification (NCBI taxonomy): domain Bacteria; kingdom Pseudomonadati; phylum Pseudomonadota; class Gammaproteobacteria; order Enterobacterales; family Morganellaceae; genus Morganella; species Morganella sp. HSTU-ASny43. The sequence continues at coordinate 95,870 of NZ_WSPG01000008.1, read as the reverse complement.
GCGGAACTGAACTGGTATTACCAATTTGGCGTTTCACAGATGTTCCCGGAAGAGTGGGAAGCCTTTTTGGCACCGGTTCCGGTGCAGGAACGGCACAATATGATTGCTGCGTATCATAAACTGCTGACCGGTGATGATGTTCAGGTTCAGCTGGCGGCGGCCAAAGCCTGGACTCTGTGGGAAGGGAAAACCACCACACTGCTACCGGATGCAGAGCACGTTGGCGAATTTACTGATGACCATTTCGCCATCGCCTTTGCCCGGCTGGAAAATCACTATTTTTATCACCGGTGCTGGCTGGAGGAAGGTCAGTTGCTGCGTGATATTCACCGGCTGCAGGGTATTCCGGGAATTATTGTTCACGGCCGTTATGATATGCCGTGTCCGGCAACCTTTGCGTGGCATCTGCATAAAGCCTGGCCGGGATCGGTGCTGCACCTGATTGAAGGTGCAGGGCACGCGATGTCTGAACCGGGGATCCGGGATCAGCTGCTGCGGGCCACAGACTATTTTGCCGGTCAGGAGCCATGACCGGTAATCTGCAGGGTATTTTGGGGCTGGTGATCACCAGCTCCGTGCTGATTGCCATTCCGGGGCCGAGTATTTTGTTTCTGGTCGGCCAGGCGTTATCTGCCGGGAAGAAAAATGCCCTGAAAGGCGTGGCGGGAAATGCCATCGGTATGTACAGCATTGCGGTATTGCTTTCTTTCGGAATTGGTGCGGTGCTGATGTCTTCTCCGCAGATCCTGATGATTATCCGTCTGATCGGGGTACTGGTTTTGCTGCTGATTGGCTGGCAGTATGTCCGGGCATCCCGGATCAGTATGGCGATGGATATGCCGGCGAATAAAGGCCGTCAGTCGTTGTTTGCCGGTATTATTGTCGGTGCCGCGAACCCGAAATCCGTGATTATGTTTGGTACGATTGTTCCCGGATTTACCGGTGAAATTCCGCCGGAGATGTCCGCTACCACTGTGTTGCTGCTGATGTCGCTGATCCCGATAGCCCTGGGCATTGTTATCGATATTATCTGGGTTTATGCCGCACATGCTGTTAAATCCGCGTCATTTTTCCGGGGGAACAGTCTGCGCTGGTTTAATCTGTGCGGCGGTATCCTGATGATCCTTATGGCATTACTGCTGTCGGTGGCATCGGTGATTTAATCCTCACCGGTAACCGGCGTATACACCAGTAACCGGTTGGATTTATCGATATCAAATGTCAGGGACGCATACTCGTAGGTTTCCCGTCTGCCGTTAAATTCAATTTCGCGGATGCCGTTACAGGGCTGATATATTTCGTGTTTATTCCACAACGTGTCAAAAGCCGCAGATTCCTGACATAATGCCGTTATCATCCGCTGAATATTGGGGTCATGCTTTGTTCTGGCATAATCCCGGCGGAAACTGGCCAGCAGACGCTGAGCATCGGTTTCCCAGTCTGTAAAGCGGGTCTGATAGCGGGGATCGGTAAACAGCAAATACAGAAAGTTACACATCCCGGGCTGCGCTTCAGAGAAGTGCAGGTAACGATCTGCTTTTTCATTATACGCCAGCACATCCCAGTGCAGATTCAGCACATAGCAGAGATAATTATCCGGAAAATCATCCAGCATCCGGGTGATAACCGGCGGCACATGATGCTCTGTATCACCGGAAGCTTCCGGAGCCCGCTGGTGAGCCAGCAGATACAGGTGCTGGCGTTCTGCTTCATTCAGACGCAGTGTCCGTGCCAGGTTGTCCAGAAAGCGGGTGGATACTCCGATTTCACGCCCTTGTTCCAGCCAGGTGTACCAGGTCAGGCCCACCCCGGCAAGTGCGGCGACTTCTTCGCGGCGCAGACCGGGAGTACGGCGGCGCGAAGTATGCGGCAGCCCCACACATTCCGGGGTCAGACTTTCGCGTTTTGTGCGTAAAAAATCAGCCAGTTCCGGCCGCGTGCGCGGGTTTTCACTCATTATCAGATGCCTTATGCTATGTTGCCCTGAGTTCCTGTCACTATTAGTAATAGTATAAACGGTTAAATTGTAACAGAATAACGACCTGATTATAGTCTCATTCCTGCTTTTAAAAATGGCAAAATGAGAAAAACATGAATCAGCAGCAACGTATTGCACTGTTTGTATTAGTCCTCGCCGGGTTTGTCACTATTTTTGATCTGTTTGTCGTCAATGTGGCGATAGTCAGTATCGAACGCGGCTTACAGGCCAGTTTCACTGAACTGACACTGATTATTGCCGGGTATGAACTGGCTTTCGGCCTGCTGCTGATCACCGGTGGGCGGTTGGGCGATATTTACGGACGCCGCCGGTTATATCAGGCCGGAATGGCCTTTTTTACACTCGCGTCACTGTTGTGTGCTGCCGCACCGACAGCCTTATTACTGGTGATTGCCCGTTTTATCCAGGGACTGGCTGCCGCATTACTGTTCCCGCAGGTGTATGCAGGTATTCGCCTGAATTTTGATGAAACACAGGCAAGAAAAGCATTCGGCTGGCTGGGGATGACGCTGGGGCTGGCCGCGATTGCCGGTCAGGCACTGGGGGGCTGGCTTATTACCCTGAATCTGTTTGATATGAGCTGGCGGCTGATTTTTCTGGTTAATCTCCCTGTTGGTATTCTGGCTCTGGTATTGTCCCGCCATTTACAGGAGGGGCGCGTTGCGGACGGACTCACCACTGACTGGCCGGGCGTACTGTTATCCGCTGCCGGAATTACCGCATTTCTGTTACCGCTTCTGATGTTACCGGTTTGGGGCCTGACACTTTTCAGTGCCGGATTGCTGTTTACGGGTATGGTTCTGTTGTTCTGTTTTGTCCGTTATCAGCAGCATTTATCACGCACCGGACAAACGCCGCTGTTTGATATTGCCGTACTGAGCAACCGGCCATTTGTTACCGGCACCGGCGCTGTGCTGTGTGTCTATGCCACCTCATCCGCATTTCCGCTGATACTTTCCCTGTTACTGCAAAACGGTATGGGGGCTACACCGCTGGAAGCCGGGCTGATTTTTGTACCGTCCAGTATCGGCTTTGTTATTGCCTCCTTTATTACCCCGCGAATGATTATCGGACGGGGCGAACCGGTGATTTATTACGGTGCATTAGGGTATGCCGCCAGTTATCTGGTATTAATCGCCGGGCTGAATCTCCTGCCGCAAAGCACCGCAAATACGATACTCAGCCTGTTTCTGTTTTTGGTCGGGTTCACACAGGGCATGATTATGACCCCGATGCTGAACATTGTGCTGTCCCGGGTTACACCGGCACAGGCCGGGATGGCATCCGGACTGACGGCCACATTACAACAGATTGGTGCGGCAACCGGTGCAACCGCAGTATCGGTTATTTTACAGTTTTCACTCCGGCACCGCGGGGATACTGTACTGTTATCTGCCCCGGCCGCAGTTTACAGTGTCAGCCTCGGGTTCAATGTGCTGATGGCACTGTGTGCCGCATATCTGATTTACCGCATAACACGCGCCCGGCAGCCGGAAATAGTTTCCTGTCTGTAGTGCATCATTACGGATGTATTAAAAAAAGCAAATACCCCGAATTGTGTATTTTCAGCCAATGTGATACCACGTAATGTACGAATAACAGCGATACAGGGAGTTGTCTGATGATTACAATTTCACACCTTGACCATCTGGTTCTGACTGTGGCCGATATTGAAAAAACCTGTGATTTTTACCACCGCGTACTGGGGTTTTCGGTCATTACATTTCGCGGGGATCGCAGGGCTCTGGTGTTTGGCCGTCAGAAAATTAATTTACATCAGGCAGGAAATGAATTTCTGCCGAATGCGGATAAACCGGTACCCGGTTCAGCAGATCTTTGCTTTCTCACCGGAACCCCGGTTGAACAGACGCTGGCGCATCTGGCAAAAGAAAAAATTGTTGTGGAAGAGGGGCCGGTGGAACGCACGGGGGCAACCGGCCCGATAATATCAGTCTATTTCCGTGACCCGGATTTAAACCTGATCGAGATTGGCCTGCCGGTGACGTCCCGGCCGGTATAAGCGGATAACAAAACCGCAAATCAATATCAGCACTATTGCAGCACAGATGAGTGCTGCAATGACATTTTCCTGTAAGGAGAACGCAGACACCATCATGCCACCGGCAGCAGACCCGGCAGCAATACCGGTGTTGAAAAAGGCGATATAAAGTGACCCGGTTATTTCAATCGCTTGTGCGCTGTAGCGGATCATCCAGTTCATCAGCGTCACAGATACGCCGCCGTATGCCATTCCCCAGAGCGTGAGAATAATGATGTGTGATGCAGGAACGGCAGGCAGCAGGAGTAACCCTGTCAGGCTCAGGGCAATACCGCCGGTAATGCAGAATACGGCACGGAACAGATGATGACCGGACAATAACCCCAGCACGAAATTACCGGCAATACCTGCAATGCCGTACAGCGCCAGTAACCCGCTGAGTTCATGTGCCTGCAACTGAGGATCCCGTTGCAGAAGCGGGCGGACAAAGGTAAATGCCATAAAGTGGGCAGTCACCAGCAGTAATGTGATCAGCAAGCCCGTCAGGATCACCGGGCGGCGGAGTTGGGTCAGAAAATCGCGGACAACCGGTGCCTGAACCGGCGGCAGAGAGGGAAGATTCAGCATCAGCAGCAACACCGCCAGGGAAAACAGGCTCATGATACCAAACACGCCACGCCAGCCGACCCATTCACCGAGGATCACCCCGGCGGGAATTCCCAGCACAGATGCGGCGGCAACACCGGCAAATATCAGAGAAGTGGCAAGTGCCACATGCCGTGAATCGACCAGCCTGACAGCTATTCCGCCGGCGATTGCCCAGATCCCGCCGATGCTCAGCCCGACAATAATCCTGGCCGCGACCAGAACAGAGAAGTGGGTGGCTGTTGCCGCACAGATATTGGCCACCATTAATAACAGCATCAGTATCATCAGCAGATAACGACGGTTCAGGCGGCCGGTGAACAGAATAATCAGGGGGGAACAAAGCGCAGCGACCAGGGCCGGTATGGTTAGCATCAGGCTGACATACGCCTGTGGCACCCGGAACTCTGCCGCAACCGGTGTCAGTAACCCGACCGGCAGCATCTCTGTGGTGACCACGGCAAACGTTGCGAGGGTCAGCGCAACAACAGAAAACCATCCCCGGCGGGCAGGCGGCAATGAAGGTGATAAACAATGACTGTCTGACATACATTCCTCATGGTAATAACTTTACTTGAGAAGAGAGTCTATCTGCGCCAGTATGACAGATAAATATCATCTTTGGCCAAACACCGGGGACAAATCGTGGCAGATAAAAATGGTTTACTGCTGGATAACTTATTCGATGTGCTGGTTTTTGTACGGGTCAGTGAAACCGGTAATTTCACATCAGCAGCTGAAAAACTACAGATTTCACGTTCCGCTGCCGGAAAATGCCTTCAGCGCCTGGAAAACCGTGTCAGTACCCGCCTGCTTCACCGGACCACACGGCGGTTGCGTCTCACAGAAGAGGGCGAATGTTTTTATCTGCATGCCAAACGGATATTATCCGAGGTGGATGATGCGGAAAATGCATTATATGAAGGCAGACAAAAACCTTCCGGCACATTGCGGGTCGCTGTTCCTGTGGTTTTTGGCCGCAATTATGTGATGCCGGTGATACAACAGTATGCCGCACAATGGCCCGATGTTGATATTGATGTCAGTTTTTCTGATGATTACTGTGATCTGATTCAGGAAGGTATTGATGTGGCCGTGCGTATCGGCGGTAATGATGATAGCCGCCTGGTGCGTAAAGTTCTGGCGCCGCATCGCCTGGTGACCTGTGCGTCACCGGGTTATCTGGAACGGCACGGTATACCTGAAACACCGGAACAGTTAGCAGCACATGAGTGTCTTATCTTCCGCCACCGGGGACGAAATGTTCCCTGGCAGTTTATGCGGGATAAAAACGTTCAGTTGCATCCGGTCAGCGGCCGGTTCAGTCTGGGAGATACCGGCGCGGTTCTTGATGCTGCACTGGCTGATGGCGGAATCTGTCAGCTTGGTGCTTTTCTGGCAGGGCCTGAGATAGCGAAAGGGGTATTGCAGCCGGTACTGACTGCATTTACACCGCCCGGAGAACCTGTGTGTGCGGTATATCCGTCAAAACAATTTCTGGCGCCGAAAGTCCGCGAATTTCTCAATACACTGGAAACACAATGGCAGGGGAAAGCGGTATGGGAATCCCCCGTTAATCAAGCATAAGGAATAACTGATGACAGATAGTGAATTTCTGGCTCAGGCGATAGCACTGGCCCGCCGGAATGTCGAAAAGGGCGGTCGCCCGTTTGGTGCCGTTGTGGTCAGAAACGGGGAAATTGTCGGTGAAGGGGTTAATCAGATGCTTGAGCTGCATGACCCTACCGCCCATGCGGAATTGCTGGCTCTGCGCCATGCCGGTAATCACCTCCGGCAGACCCGGCTGGAAGATTGTGTGGTGTATGCCAGCGGACAGCCATGCCCGATGTGTCTTGCCGCAATGCGGATGGCAGGTGTGACCCGTGCCGTCTATGCTTATTCCAATGCAGATGCGGAACCTTACGGTTTATCAACAGCATCCATCGCACAGGCTTTACGGGCAGATCCGCATGAACAGCCCGGCTTCTCTTTTACACAGCAAAAACCGGAAGGTGAACCGTCACTGTATGATTTCTGGCAGCAAAAACAGAACTGATTATAGTTGCCACTGATGCTGCCGGGTTTCCGGCAGCCGGTATTCCTGATACCATACCCGCCGGTATCCTCTGCCGGTTTCGTATTTTTACCTTCTGTATTTTCCGCTCTGTTTCACATCCCTCTTATTTATCCTCTGAATATGCTGCTGTTTATCTGCAGTGCACCCTCTGTCTGCCGCCTGTCATTTCGTCTGTTTTATCTTCCCCTGATGAGTGAATTCAATCCGTAACCCGTTTATTTTCATTTCGTTATACAGGATTTTTATGATTTCACCTTATACATTGCCGGTACTGGCATTCACGGTATTTTTTACCGGCGTTACTGAATTTATGGTTTCACCGATGCTCACGCCGCTGGCGGCTGCATCTGATGTCACACCCGCGCAAGCCTCATGGCTGATTGCGGTGTATACCTTATCGTATGCGCTCGCCGCACCGATGCTGGGACGATTATCAGACCGTATCGGCCGTTACCGGATGTTGCGTGCCGCATTATTGTTGTTTGTGGCAGATGGTATCGCACTGGCACTGGCACCGTGTTTCAGTGTGGCTGTGGGCTTGCGTATTCTGGGCGGTCTGGCCTCTGCTGCGCTGATCCCATCTGTTTTTGCACTGATTGCAGAACAATTTCCGCATGACAGACAGGCTTCCGCGATGGGACTGGTGATGACGGGTATGACCGCCGGTATTATCTCCGGCCCGGTGATTGCCGGATGGCTGACAGTCCGCTGCGGCTGGTATGCACCTTTTCTGCTGACTGCCGCCGGAAGTCTGGTCATGTGGATAGCCTGTTGTTTTGTGTTTCGCGGTGTCAGCCGGACTTCCTCTCAACCGTCAATCCGGCCCGGTAAATGTTATTCACGGGCATTATCGGGGCTGATCACGGCAAAAGGTCTGTGGAACGGTACTGCAGTGGTTATGTTTGTTCTCAGTGGTGAATTGCTGCGTGACCGGTTCGGGCTGAATACAGAAACGATAGGGCTTATCAGTGCAATATTCGGTGGCGGATTACTGACCGGGAATCTTCTGATGCCGCTGCTCCGGCGTTTAAGCGGTACAGATACCCGGCTGCTGCTCATCAGCCTGATAGTGATGAGTGTGATGATTGCCGGATTTATCAGCGGAACAGGCGGGCTTCCCGGGATGATGTTGTGGATGTTATTGCAGGGATGCGCTCTGGGAATTGCCGCTCCCGTCAGTACAGCCATCATTGCTGAGCATGCCGGAATACGTAAAGGAGAGGCTCTGGCATTGTCAGAAAGCATGAATAATCTGAGCATCTTTATTTTATTACCGGTGGCCGCAGCACATCAGGATAGTCAGATATTATTACCCGCAGTTACCGCGCTATTATTTTGCGCTACGGCACTGACGTGGTGCATTCTCAGCGCGATATATTGCAAAAAGTAATAATAACGAGAGAAATTATCTCTTCCGGAACTCATTGATACCGATCACGTTTACCCGAAGCGAAAATCAATATCATTTACGTTATATATATAAATATATAACGATAACAGTAAAACGATAACGGATGGTTCTATGACGACTAACTATATTTCGCGGGCACTGCTGCCTGCGCTGATTTCTGTTGCCCTTTTTCCGGCGCAGCAGGCACTGGCAGATACCATAATTGTGACGGACAAGCCTTCTCATATCACCCCGCAAACTCAGGCCGGGGCCGGTTTTGTGGCGACCGATATTGATATGGGGCCGCTTGGTACCCGCCAGTGGCTGGATATTCCCTACAGCAGCAATACGGTCAGCGAAGCGATGATCCGTAATCAGCAAAGTAAAAGTGTCAGTGAAATGCTGAAATATCTGCCGTCTTCTCAGATGCAGGCCCGCGGCGGCATGGATGTGGGCCGTCCGCAGAGCCGGGGAATGCAGGGTAGTGTGGTGGAAAACAGCAGACTGAACGGCCTGAATATTGTCTCCACCACCGCGTTTCCGGTGGAAATGCTGGAGCGGCTGGATGCCGTGAACAGCCTGACCGGTGCAATTTACGGCCCGGCCAGCCCTTCCGGTCAGTTTAATTTTATCTCTAAACGGCCGACTCAGGATCCGCTGCACCGGGTGACGGTAGGATATCAGAACCGTAATGCTTACAGTGCACATCTGGATCTTGGCGGTCAGGTGGATGAAGAGAAGACTTTCGGCTACCGCCTGAATTTACTGGATGAAGAGGGTGAAGGTTATGTCCGGAACAGTAAAATCCGCCGTCAGCTGGCCGCTGTTGCCCTGGACTGGCAGATCCGGCCGGGAACACAGATACAGCTGGATGCCAGTCACTATCATTTTGTGACCAAAGGATTTCCCGGCAGCTTTGGTTACGGCCCGGATATTGATTTACCGAATGCGCCGGACAGCTCCAACCCTGACCTTGCACTCAATACCGCCGGTAATGACCTGACGACAGATTCCGTCAGTACCCGTTTTACCCACTATATGAATGATGACTGGTCACTGAGCGGCGGTATCGGCTATCAGCAGGCAGATCGGGCAATGCGCTCTGTTTCGTCGCAAATTCTGGACAGCAAAGGGACTATCAGCCGTTCAATCACGGATTCTCCGGCAGCCGGTCGTTTCCGTGTGCTGAGTAACAATCTCGCCCTGAACGGTCAGTTTGATACCGGCTCCGTAAACCATGATGTTGCTCTCGCCACCACCGGTTATACCTGGTCAATTTACAGTGCCAAAGAGCGGGGTAAAACCTTTCAGCTCGGCAATACCAATATGTATGACCCGTCTTCCATGACCGAACCTTCCGATGGCCGCATCAGAACCGGCGGGGAACGTTACAAAGCCAGTGAAAACCAGCAGCAGAGTATTATCATTGGTGACACTGTCACGTTTAACCCACAATGGTCTGCCATGGTGTATGTCAGTCAGAGCTGGATCACGACCCGTAACTTCGATAAGCAGGGACACAAAACTGACCGTGATCAGCAGACCGGTACCAGCCCGAATATGGCGCTGATGTACAAAATCACTCCGGATGTGATGACCTATATCAGTTATGCCGATTCTCTCCAGCCCGGGGATACCGCGCCGGATGATGATAAAGTCAAAAACCGGGGTGAAACACTCAGCCCGTACCGCAGTACACAATATGAATGGGGTATTAAAGCCAATACCGGCAATATGAACCTGAGTGCCGCAGTTTTCCGCCTCAAACGGCCGTTTGCTTATACCGATAGCGACCAGATCTTTAAAAAACAGGGCGAACAGGTAAATGACGGGCTGGAACTGACTGCCACCGGCAATGTCTGGCAGGGGCTGAATATCTACAGCGGTGTCACGTTCCTGAAAGCAGAACTGAAGGATACCGGAAACAGTAAGACTGAGGATAAACGGGTTGTAGGGGTGCCGAAAGTACAGGCAAACCTGCTGATGGAATACAGCCTGCCATCTGTTCCGCAGTGGGTATACAGTGCCAATATTCATTACACCGGCAAACGGGCAGCAAATGATACCAACACCAGCTGGGCGGACAGCTACACCACACTGGATCTCGGTGCCCGCTATACCACTCAGATAGAAAATGTACCGGTCACACTGCGGATCTCTGCGGATAACGTTACCAACGAGCATTACTGGGCGTCTATTTTCCCCGGCAACAGTAACGGTAAAAATGGCGGCGCCAATGCCTTTACCGGTGCAGGCCGTGAATTCCGGGCTACCGTATCATTTGATTTTTAGCACGGAGGCAGCGTGATGCGGCACTATTTATCAGCGTTATGCCTGTTATTTGTCAGTACCTGTGTCTTCAGTGCCCCGGCAGAAACCCCGCCGGAGCCGGCACTGCGGATAGCAACACCGTGGCCGGCGCAGAATGCGATTATTATGATGCTGGGTTACGGCAGTAATATCACCGGAACCTCGCGGGTTGCCAAACAGATCCCGCTGTTCCGTCAGATGCTGCCGCAGATTGATAATGTACCGGTCATCGGCACAACCGGCGGAAATGAGCTGAATATTGAACAAATTCTGAGTCTGAGGACAGATATTTTATTTATTCATGACGGGATCCGCGTTCCGCAGCAGGAGGTACTGACACAGGCCGGTGTTCGTGTGCTGGCTTTTAAGGCTAACAGTATGGATGCCCTGCGGGAGCGGGTAAAACTGACCGGCGAGGCGCTTGGCCCGGATGCGGCAGAGAAGGCGGCGCAATATGAGCGCTATTTCCGTGACAATATCCGCCGGGTGCAGGAACGACTGAAAAATGTTCCGGCGTCTGCCCGTCTGCGGGTGTATCACAGTATGGGAAATCCACTGTATACCTCCGGGCGGCCGTCGCTCAATCAGGACTGGATGGATCTGGCCGGCGCGGTCAATGTGGCGGGAAATTGGTTCCCTGCACACAGCAGCGCGAACGGAGAGGTATCATCAGAGCAGATTATCGCGGCTGATCCGCAGGTGATTATTGCGATGAACCGGCGGGATGCGGAATTTATTCAGCAATCGCCGCAATGGCAGTCAATTGATGCCGTGCGTAACGGGCGGATCTATACCAATCCGCGTGGTATGTTCTGGTGGTGCCGCGAAACGTCAGAGGAGGCATTGCAGTTTCTCTGGCTGGCTACAGTGCTGTACCCGGACGCCTTTGCGGATATTGATATGAGAAATGAAACAGCCACGTTTTATCAGACGTTTTATGGGATTACGCTGACACCGCAGCAGATCACGGATATTCTGCAACCGGAGTGATCCGGATATGCCGTCGCCGGTTTCCGGTGACGGCATTGTACCTCTTTTATACTTTCACAAATTCAATATGCTGCAGCAACCCGCCGCCGGAAAGGAAACGGTCCTCATGTAATGTCAGCACAATATCGCCTTCCTCAAGGTTCACCCGGGTCTCCCGGTAAATGACCGGGCCGTAATTTGACCCGGATTTATACGGTGTCAGCACCGTTTTGGTTAAATCTGTCAGATGGGTATCGGTAACAATTTTTCCGGCCTGTTCAATCCGCAACTGAGTTTCATAATCGAAACTAAGGGAATTGGTCATATAGGCATAGTACAGGCGGATATGGTACTGCCCGGCGCTTCTGACCGGCAGTGTGACCGGGTCTCCGACTCTGTCATAACTGCGGGGTTTGGCGGCGGATAAATAATTGTAGCTGCCGTTAGCAGAAGAATTTCCGGCGGTCAGGAACAGATTGCCGAGATAAACCATATGGTTTTCAGCATTAACCGGATTGGCAGCGATATCGCTGCGTTCAGAACAGACCCTGGTGGATTTTTGTTGCGCGCCGTAAGTCAGATGATCCTGAATATTGGTGTACCCGGATGTCCAGTAAATAACGGAGCGTTTGGCCTGGCTTTCCGGATCATAAAAATCATCATTTTCGGTGTAATTATTGATTTCTGCAGTCAGCACGTCTTTAAACATAATATCCGCCTGTTCCGTCAGAGTTTTGCTGTATTTTTCCAGCATATCAGAGGCATAGCCCCAACTCTTGCCGAATACCAGGGTATCGCGCAGTGTAAAGAAATAGAGCAGGCAGGACAGGGCACACACGCCGCACAGCCGGACAATACCTATTCTTTTTGCGGTATTGATGCTGAGAATGCATAAGCGGCTCATACTTGCGATGGCAATCTTATTGCGTACCACAATCAGCTGGCGCGCCTCTTCTGTCGGTGAATTCTGCCAGGAGCTGATAGCATCCTGCAGGCTTTCGGCATCTTTGCGGACGGCCTGATATTCTGATTCCAGCCATTCAGAGGTATTTTTCATCAGTGTTTCCTGAATAATACCAATAACATCCACTTCCTTTGGCTCTGTCATTTTTTTATAAACCAGTTTCAGCACCATGCTGAGAATGGTGGTGGTAATTCCCTGCGGTGAAGCGGCAGGTACGGCGAAAGAGGCGGGCGGGATCATATTCAGTGCCTGTAACGTCAGCATATGCAACTGTGGCTGGGTACTTTCTGCGGCAAGGTGAAAGGCAGAAGTCTGAGTCATAATGTTTCTCCGGCAGATAATAAACAGATAAGGGGAAATCAGTTTATGGCTGCTTATCTGCCGGTAACAGACTCATTTTTATCAGATTTATGAGAAACGCTATTACAGAGGTTTTTCCATAACCTGCGGGTGATATTCACTGACCGGGTAAACATTCAGTTCTGTTTCTGAATCCCGGGAAGCAGAAAAATGATAGCGGTACGCGGAATATCCGGCATTGCTGACATAAATAGTTACCTGCTGGTTTTACGCTTTTAAAACAGCCTGCCGGATAAATTAAACCGGAACCTGAAGGGTTTATAAAATATTATCCGTCAAATCAATAGAGTGACACTATTTTGCTGAAAAATTAGGAATTTTCCTTGTTGTGGTAAATGACTGTAGTACCTTGATATTATTCTGATTTTACAATTCAACATAAAATGACACGATAGTATTTCGTGCCCTGGTATGCTAAAACACTGTGTGCTGAAAATCAGAAAAGCAGTTTAATTGATTTTTTTTAAAAGGAAATTTTCAGATGATGTTTATCGACAGGGTTATTCACCTGGTGCTCAGTGGTATTATTATCGTAGGTGTCTATCAGTTTTATTTCTTTACGCAACGTCATATGGTCAGGCCGGTTAAAACATTTAACTCTGCACTGGATGAAAAAATTCCTTTCTGGCCCTGGTGGTCCTGGATCTACAGCTTTCTTTATTATCCGGCGATTCTCTATCTGAACTGGATTATTCAGGATTCACGTCAGTTTATCATCATCGTATTCAGCTATGTTATCCTGTTACTGATGCAGATGTTTTTCTTTGTGGTGTATCCGGTTGCCACGCCGCCGCACTGGCGTGAAATGAATACCGGGAAGAAAGCGTCCGAAAAATTCCTGCTGTTTGTGCAGAAATTCGACGATACATCCAACTGTTTCCCGAGCATGCACGTCTCTGTTGCCACATTAACCGCGCTGCTGGCCTATGCCACTCTCGGACCATGGGTATTCATGTTCCCGCTGTTAATCGCCTTATCCTGCATGTTCACCAAACAGCATTATATTATTGATTTACCGGCAGGTGCCGTACTCGGCTGGCTGGCTTATCAATGTTATGTAGTATTAATATAATACCCTCATGACTTAATTGCCGCATTCAGTGCGGCATTTTTTTGCCCGGATTCTGGTTATATTCACTGATACTGAAAAAATTCAGACTGAGCCAGGCGAGGATCATATAGATGATAAGTCCGAAAATATCGGTAAGGTAAGTTCGTCGCAAGGGCATTTGTTGAATGGAATCAACAAAAAACCTGCAAAATGCAGGTTTTTCGGTATACCTTACTATTGCTTTTTTCCGGCGGAATATCAATGCGCCATACGCGCAAATCCATCCGCCAAATCACGCTTCAGGTCATCAACATCTTCCAGCCCGATTTGCAGGCGCAGTGTCCGTCCGCCCGGATTCCACTGTGTGACGGTGCGGTATTCCGCGCAATCAAACGGCGTGATCAGGCTTTCAAAACCGCCCCAGGAATAACCCATGCCGAAGATGGAGAGGCCGTCCAGTAACCTGCCGACGTCATCCTGTGTAAATTTCGGATCCAGGACCACTGAGAACAGGCCGGAAGAGCCGGTGAAGTCACGTTTCCAGATCTCGTGCCCCGGGCAGTCTTCAAAGGCCGGATGCAGCACGCGGATCACTTCCGGACGCGATTTCAGCCAGTGTGCAATATCCAGCGCCCGTGACTGCGCTTCTTTCAGGCGGATTGACAGGGTACGCAGCCCGCGCAGTGCCAGGAAGCAATCTTCCGCGCCCGGCAGCATTGCCATCAGATCATAGGTTTCCCGCAGTTTCGGCCACCATTCCGCGTTGGCGGAGACAATTCCCATCAGCAGATCGGAATGACCGCCCAGATATTTGGTACCGGCCTCAAGGGAGAGGTCGCAGCCCATATCATGCGCCCGGAAAAACAGCGGGGTTGCCCAGGTATTATCAATAATCGTCGCGATATTGTATTTTTTCGCCACTGCCGTAATGGCCGGAACATCCTGAACCTCAAAGCTCTGCGATCCCGGGGACTCCAGAAAAATCGTGCTGGTGTTGCTTTTTATCAGAGATTCAATGTCACCGCCGATCATCGGGTCGTAATAGGTGATGGTGATCCCCATTTTTTCCAGCAGACCACGGCAGAAATTGCGGGTCGGACGATAAACACTGTCCGGCATCAGCAGGTTATCGCCGCTTTTCAGTGTGGTCAGCAGCGCCAGCACAATGGCGCCCAGCCCGGATGGTGACAGCACGGTTCCTTCGGCGCCCGCAAGGGCGCTCCAGGATTGCTCGAGGTTCTTAATGGTCGGCGTGCCCGCAGTGCCGTAGTTAAACTCAGCCCGGTTATTGAGCAGGGCATCCATAGTCGGGAAAACCACGGTAGATCCCCGGTAAACCGGAGCATTAACAAAACCGGACTGAGACGCCGGGTCGCGTCCCAGCTGCGTTATCTGTGTATCAATATGAAAATCTGAAACGGTTTTTTTAGTCATAACATCCTCACGCGTAATACGTCATTATTCATTTACAGCGTTATTCGAAAAACTTAAAGAACGGAGAGAGACACAACAGCACGCCGAAGAAGATAATAAACCAGACTGTTGCACCTTTGAATTTATGTAAGACCGGCACGCGGTAAACCAGATAGCACGGGATCAGGCAGGAAACCACGCCGAATAACGGCCCGCCGAGCTGCATAAAGAACAGAATTGAGAAGCGGGTGGAGACCCAGAACCACAGGGACAGGATCACCCCGATACATACACCGTAATGCAGTACGGTCTGATTAATGCGCTCCTGCGGCATAAAGCGGGTCAGGATATTCACCACAATACCTTTAATCGCTTCCTGGAAACCCAGATAAATACCGAGAAACGCGGTCAGAATCGCGAAAATATTCAGCATTGCGGTCATGACTTTAACAACGGAGCCCGGAATTACCTGTGCGGCAATTGCCAGTGCCGAGATATTCTGCTCAAACGCTGAGACGGCCTGGTCGTGGCTTATCGAGAACGTAAACGAGAAGGCAAAGAACAGAACAGCAACGGCCAGAATAATATACGCCACCCGGTTTGCCCGTACCGCGCGGTAAGTTGCGACACGCTTGTCTTTTTCCAGTCTGCGGTAGGCAATGTTCATCGGGCTTAAAATCTGCACGAACAGAATGGAGAACAGGGTAAACGGCAGTGTCAGAAACACATCCCGCAGGAACGGCAGGAAGTCCGGGAACGCGCTGATATTGGCAAAGTTCCAGTAAGGCACCATTACAATCCCGAGTAATACGATAATCCCGAATTTCACTATTACCATCGGGCCGGAGACTTTAAATAACAGGCGCTCCCCCTGTGCGGCGATAGCCACCAGAACTGTCAGGATAATCAGCCCGTACCACACCGAATCGGATAACAGTCCTTCCGTTAAACCGAATGTTTTGATGTAGGAGGCACTGTCAAAGGTCACGGCGAGTGAATAGGAAAACATGCCGTGCAGCAGCATCAGGAAATAGGCGATACCAAGGGCAACCCCCCAGTTTTTCCCCAGATACTGCGTGATAACGCTGGCATAGTCTTCACATTCTTCCGATTCTGATAATGTCCTCAGATATAAATTCTGCAGCCAGTAAATCGCCGGATATGACAATAATGTGGCGGCAATAAATACCCAGATGCCTTTAATACCAATCTGAACCGGCATAAAAACAATCCCGGAACCGATCGCCATCCCGATACATAATACAACCCACCCGGCATCATATTTGGTAAAGGGTATCTTTTTTAAATCACTATTTGCATTTGCACCTGTCTGAATGCTGTCTTGCATAGTCAATTCCTCAACGTTATAGATTTAATTATTTAAAAAGTCAGGAACAACGTGAATATATTTATGTTGTATGGATACAGTGTTATAAAGCCATTGTTATAGTAAAGGGTAACACGCAGGCTGAACAGGGTACGACTATGCTAATAAATAAAAACACTTTTGCGTTTAAAGCAAAAATTGACAGCTACGCGATTTTTCGCCATCTGGAGCTGTTTATCAAAATTGTGGAGTGCAACAGTTTCAGCGGTGCGGCACGAAAACTCAATGTAACACCGTCGTCTGTCAGCCGTGGCTTACAGCAGCTGGAAGAGCAGCTCGGTGTGGTTCTGCTGAAACGAACCACCCGCAATTTTATCCTGACTGAAGCCGGACGTTATTTATTGCAGAGGGCGCAACAGTTACTGACAGATCTCGATGACTCATTAGTGAATACGGCGAGTTTTTATCAGCATGCACAGGGACAGCTAAAAATAACCTGTTCAATTGCCTTCGGCGTCTGCCATTTAATGCGGCTTTACAGCGAATACCGGGAAATAAATCCGCAGGTCAGCTTATCCGTTGATCTGAACGATGCATTAATTAATTTAAATGAAACTGACTTTGATATTGCATTGCGTATTACCAGTCATCCGCCGGAAAATTTTGCATTACGGAAACTATGCAATATAAATTGGATCTATTGCGGCAGCCGTCATTATTTTGAACAAAACGGGATCCCGCAGTCACCGGCGGATATTGCCCGGCACAATTGTTTAATTAATCCGAATATCCCGGACACCTGGCGGATGAATGATAAAGACGGTGTAGCCTATCCGCTGGCGATCAACAATATGATTGAGGTCAACAGCAGCCTGGGATTACTGGAGGCGGCGCGCTGTCATCAGGGGATTGTCTGCCTGCCGACCTATATGCTGGGAAACTATATTGATAACGGTGAATTATTGCCGGTATTACTGGATTACAATCCGAAAACCACGCCGTTCGCGCTCTATGCACTTTACAGCCCGGCGCACACCCATGCCCCGAAAATCCGCACCTTTATTGATTTCCTGGCGGATAAGCTGCCGCTTGACCCGCCGTGGGACAGCTGGATGCATCAGGACAGAGCAGGGAGTTCCCCGGCATAAACATAATAGGTTTCAGTCACGTCATGGCCGCCCCAGTCATAGGCTTGCGCGGCGATACGCTGTAATCCTTTGTGTTCATAAAAACCGAAATCGGAATCACTGTCTGTCCAGAGGAAATAACGGGCGGATTGTTTTTCCCGCAGATAATCCATCGCCAGCTGCCAGAGCCGGTTACCGATACCGTGTCCGCGGAAGCGGGCATCTATCATAAACAAATTCAGAGAGGCATCGAAATTCCCGTCACAGGAAGCCAGCAGATTTCCGTTGATAATCAGCGTATTCAGATACATATCAAACAGGGTTTCTTCCTGCGGGTCACGGGCGATAATATTTTTCAGGGCAGAATACTGACGGGTTTTGGCGTGGACTTTCTCCCGCAAATCGGCAGATACCGTGACCGCCATAATACCGGCGATGGTATCGCCATCCCGCACCACAAAAATTCGTGATGAGGTCAGAATGACATCATCCAGCAAAAATTCCGCCATCGGCAGAACTTTCTCTTTCGGGATCCAACTACGGTAATCCCAGGTGGTGATAATTAATTCATTAATTTGTGCGATATCTGCATCAGATATTGTGTGTAATTCGCTGTAACTCAGTGCCTGAGTGTCACTCATGCAACCCGCCTTGTTTGTGGATTATCTGCGGCAGATTATATCGTCAGCATTAATATGCCTGCAAATAATGCTGGCAGTTTTGCCATTGCCGGAGGCGGATAAAGCGATTAGAGTGTTCTGCAAACCCGCAATTTTGCTGACATCCGGTGAACTATGACTTCCGAACAGAGCACTGTCCGTATTATTGATACCATCACGCTTTCCGATAACTGGTATATCCTCAAAAAATATGTCGTTGATTATCTGCGCCGCGACGGCACCCGCCAGCGTCTGGAGCGGGAGGTCTATGACCGCGGTAACGGTGCGGTTATTCTGCTGTATAACCGCCAGAAAAACAGCGTCATTCTGATCCGTCAGTTCCGTTTGCCGGTGTATGTCAACGGCCATGACGGCTTTCTGATTGAAGCGGCCGCCGGTCTGCTGGAAGAGCAGGATCCGGTATCCCGCATCAAAGCGGAAGCAGAGGAAGAGACTGGTTTTCGCATTACCGATGTTGAAAAAGTCTTTGAAGCCTTTATGAGCCCGGGAGCTGTCACCGAGAAACTTTATTTTTTTATTGCCGAATACGAAGACAATAACCGGCAGACGGCCGGTGGCGGTCTGCCGGAAGAGGGCGAAGATGTGGAAGTGCTGGAAATGCCGTTCCCGCAGGCTCTCGCAGCGATCAAAAGCGGTGAAATAAATGATGGCAAAACGATTATGTTGTTACAGCATCTGGCGTTGTCGGGGAGAATGGCATGACGGACGAAGAAAAAGAACAGAAAGAAGCACAGTTAATCCGTGATTTTCTGACAAATGCAACGCCGGAACAGCGGCACTTGTTTATCGCCCGGTCTAATTATGACAGTAATTATGATGCACTGAACGAACTGGCGGCGGATCCGCAACTGGATCGGGCATCCGCACTGCTGATGTACTGGTCTTTGGGTGCTGCCTGGTATGTGCAGTATGGCCATGATGATGATGTACCGGACTATTCACGGCAAACACTGGCATTGATCCGGTTAATTGAAACCCGCTATTCTGCGGGGTTTTATGCCGATCATGGTATCTGGTTTGACCCGATGCAGTCAGAAGGCGGACGGCCGGATGACTACCCGGACCTGCCGGTCAGGCGGCCTGTGCCTGACACCATGCTGATCGCCGCACCCGGTGATGTGTATGTTGATTTGGATGATGAGGCTTATGATGACGGTTTACCATTACCGCTGGCAGAGCAGTTGTATGCACTCTATGAATAGCATTTGCTGATGAAAATCAACCTGAATCATGTCCCGGTTACTATCCGCAGCCAGGTTGCATAATATGCCGTTACTTAATGGTGATGCGGCAGTGATATTTGACGCCGTTCCGCAGACCGATCTGAAACGGGCATTTTCCGCGACACTTGCACAATGGAACACACCGGAGGATTGGGAAAATGATGAGTGCAATATCATTCTGGCTTTGTCGCGCATTGCTTATACTCTGACAACCTGGCACATTGCATCCAAAGCAGACGCTGCGGCGTGGCTGGCTGAATCAATTTCCGATCCGCAACTGCAGCAACTGTTGCAGGCAGCAAAGCATAGCTATCTGACCGGTGAATCATTTCCGGTTTCTGATAAACAGGCAATCAGCTGTTGCATTCTTTCTCTGCGGGCTTTATGTGACGAAAAATTATCATGAAAACAACAAAATACCTCCCGCTGATTTTGTCTCTGCTATTGCCGTTATCAGCGGTTGCTGCACAATTATCACCGGAAAATGTGGTATTGGATTTCTACCGTCTCAATTTGCAGGATCCGCCTTCTGATGGTTATGCAAAAAGCCAGGATTTGTATGTCAGTCCGGCGTTGCAGGAAAGCATCAGTGAATCCCTCAGTTGTAATTTCGATGGTCCGGGCACTGATCAGGCGTTCTGCGACCAGCCGCGTCCCTGCAAAGAAACCGAATATAGTTATATCTGTCTGTGGGGAGAGCATTGGGTGGAAAATGATGTCAATTATTACACCAAGTCACAGGATTACCCGGATTCGTGGATGACAGAGCGCGCGGCACATACTGAATCACAAACCCCGGATACTGCCACAGTGCGCATCACACTGGGTAAAGCACCGGAGCCGCTGCGGTCATTCCGGGTAAAACTGATTCAGCAAAACGGACAGTGGAAAATTGATAGTATTGTGATGCTTGAGTGATGCTTGAGTGAGGCTGTGGGGTTATACCCGGCAGGCTTATATTCATTCAGGTTCAGACAGCATTACAACAGGGAAAATGCCGGGGAAAAATTGCTTCATACTTAACACCCGTTCTTCCTTCTGGTATTAATGAGCGCAGATCTTTTCCCTTCTTTCAAACCGGGTGTAAACTGGCAGAAATGCAGATTGCATGAGGTCAGTCCGTCTGCGGGCATCCGGCATATTATTCCGGTTATGGTACTATAAAAACAGGAGCCGCACGCGGGGTACAGACGGGTACTGCCGTGAAGTGGTCACAGGATATTATGGCTTTACGGGAAAAAGACAATGCCATCGCCATTACCGGCCTGGTCATTTTAACACTGATCTGGAGTTACAGCTGGATCGCTATGAAGCAGGTCACGCACTATATTGGTGCGTTTGACTTTACGGCGATGCGCTGTGTATTCAGCGCCATTATGTTATTACTGGTGCTGTATATCCGCGAACGCGCGATGGGGCGGAAAATCCGCTTTACGCCATTCCGCTACACGCTGGGGATAGCCGTCCTTCAGACCTGCGGTATGGTCGGGCTGGCACAATGGGCGCTGGTCAGCGGCGGTGCGGGGAAGGTGGCGATCCTCAGTTATACCATGCCGTTCTGGGTGGTGATTATGGCAGCAGTATTGCTCGGTGAGCGGATGCGCCGCCTCCAGTATGCGGCTATTTCAGTTGCCGGTGCAGGGCTATTGTGTGTGATCCAGCCCTGGACGCTCGATTTCGCCTCTATGAAAAGTGCCTTTCTGGCCGTGGCATCCGGTATCAGCTGGGGGGCGAGCGCGATTGTGGCGAAAAAACTCTACAGCCGCTATCCGCAGGTGGATTTACTCTCTCTAACCACCTGGCAGATGGTGTATGCCGCAATTATTATGACCGTGGTGGCGCTGCTGGTACCGCAGCGCACGATTGACTGGCAGCCCTATGTCTTCTGGGCACTGAGTTACAGCGCTATTCTGGCGACCGCCGTTGCCTGGAGTTTATGGCTGTTTGTGCTGAGAAAATTACCGGCGGGGATTGCCAGTCTGAGCACACTGGCGGTGCCGGTCTGCGGTGTGCTGTTCTCATGGTGGCTGCTGGGTGAGGAGCCGGGCAGCACAGAAACGGCAGGGATCGTGATGATTGTGCTGGCACTGGCGGTGATAAGTATTAAACGGCCGAAAAAAACTGCCTGACATCCGCGGCAGACTCTGCTAAAACAGAATCACTGAAATGATGATTATTTCAATAAGGTTAATACCATGAATTTATACAGCGCATCCGGCATGATTATTATCTCCGCACCATAGCGGGGGATGTGCTGTATTCAGAACCCGCCGCCTGAGCGGGTTTTTTATTGCTCTCTCAGCGGCATAACAGACAGGGAGCAATCATGTCAGAAACACAATCTTCCGCCACACTGCATTTCCTCTGCGGCAAAATCGCCTCAGGGAAATCGACACTGGCACAACAATTAGTCCGCGGACAACAGGCCGTTCTGCTGTCTGAAGATACCTGGCTGGCGGCACTGTATCCGGGACAAATCACACAGCTGGCTGATTATATTGAAAAAAGCCGTCTGCTGAAATCCGCCCTGGAGCTGCATCTGGTGACGTTATTACAAAAAGGAATAACACTGGTACTGGATTTTCCGGCGAATACCCCGGAACAACGCCAGTGGCTGAAAGGACTGGCAGAGCAGGCCGGATGCAGCTATTGCTGTCATGTGCTGAATGTGAGTGATGAAGAGTGTAAACGGCGCCTGGCCGCAAGGAATCTGAGCGGGGAAAACCCGTTTGCCACCTCAGCGGAGCAGTTTGATCTGATTACTGCACACTTCAGTTATCCGTCAGAAGAAGAAGGGCTGGTCATCAGCGGCCGGTGAACCGCTTAAGCTGGTCGGCCAGCAGGGTTTTGACCAGCCAGATGGCTTCTTCACAGACTTTTGCTTTCAGCGCCGGGTCAGCAAACATCATCAGGCACAGTGACTCGGTTGCACCGAAAATCATCACAGAAGTCCATTCCGGGATCCGGAAATTATCCGGCAGCCAGCGCTGCAGTGCACGTTGCAGGATCTGGCAGAAAAAATCCTGCACTTCGCGGCTGATCCCCGCATATTCAGGATAGGCTTTCAGTGCCGCCACGGTGGCATTGAAGGCTTCCCCGTCATCCGCCATCACATCAAAATAGGTCGTGATAAAGACAGAAACGGCCTGATCGAGGTCCGCTATCGGCTGTTCCATCCCGGTATTCATCCGTTCAGTCAGAACATCATCACTGTATTTAAACAGCGCGTGCAGCAAAGACTTGCGGTTGCCGAAATGTTTGTAGGTTACCGGCTTGGTCACGCCCGCCTTTTCCGCAAGGGTAATGAGGGTCAGGGCATCGGTGCCTTCCGCCAGGATAATGCTGTTGGCGACATTGAGCAGCTGTATCTGGCGCTCGTCGCGCTGTAAACGTCCGGACAAATCTGCCTCCTCATTGATATTAAAGTCGTTCTGTCTGCCGGAAAGTGTATCACAGAGTTCCCGGTCGCGGTCAGCTGGCAGAAAAGATCGAAAAAAGATCGGAAAGGTGTTTACAAGTTACCAAAGGTAACATATAACTATACCAAAGGTAACTTATAAACGTTTCACCTGCAACCAGAAATCAGTGAGGATGTACCATGCCGTGGATTTTATTAATTACTGCCGGATTATTTGAAGTCGTCTGGGCATTTACCATGAAACAATCAGAGGGTTTCACCAAACTGGGGCCGTCAGTGATCACCATTATTGCCATGCTGATAAGCTTCGGGCTGCTGGCAATGGCCATGCGGGCACTGCCGCTGGGGACGGCTTACACCATCTGGACCGGGATTGGCGCTATCGGTGCCTTTATCGTCGGGATTGTGGTGCTGGGAGAACCGGCAAACATGATGCGGATTATCGCAGGGGTATTAATTATCTCCGGGCTGGTGATGATGAAATTAGCCAGCCCGGCATAAAAGATTCAGTACTGTGTTGCTTGCCGGCAGATATTGCCGGCTTTTTTGTTACAACAGGGGCAGTTCCCGCGCCGGGATCACATCTTTCATTACCAGGGTGGAGGTCAGGCGCTGAACCCCCGGCATGGCGGCCAGGCGGCTGTCATATAATTTCTGAAAGGCATCGATATCTTTGACCACAACGGTCAGCATATAGTCCGGATCGCCAAACAGCCGTTTGGCTTCGATAATCTGCGGAATATCCGCCACCGCTGTCTCAAATTTGCTCATACTTTCCTGGTTGCCGTCTTTCATAGTGACAAACACCAGTGCGGAAAAATTCAGCCCCAGCACGCGCGGATCAAGCTGTGCGCGGTAATCGCAGATAGCTCCGGATTGCTCCAGTGCTTTCAGCCGCCGGTGGCAGGGGGATAAACTCAGACCCACGCGATCTGCCAGCTCAGTGACAGTTAATCGCCCGTCGAGTTGTAATTCAGAAAGAATCTTCCTGTCAAAGCTGTCCATTGATGATTTTCTCCCTCAAATAAGGTAAATCAGGGTCTGATTAGCAAGCACATTCTACCCGAATACAGATATTCTTCCTATCAGTTTCCGGTACAGGACAGAGGTATGCGGGAACTGGTTTCTGAAAAATGTCAGATATGCCGGCAACCGCCCCCGCCGGGTCTGACGAAAACAAAAAGCCCCGTTTCATGGCTCTGAAACGGGGCTTTTCTTATTGGCAGAACGGAAATCAGTTGTTTTCTGATTCAATACCGCGGCTGCGCAGGTACTCATCGTAACTGCCGGTAAAGTCAGTGACTTTCTCCGGTGTGATTTCGATGATGCGGGTCGCCAGGGAACTGACGAACTCACGGTCATGGGAAACAAACACTAATGTTCCCTGATATAACTCCAGCGCCATATTCAGGGATTCAATGGATTCCATGTCGAGGTGGTTGGTCGGTTCATCCATAATCAGAATGTTTGGTTTGGTCATCATTAACTTACCAAATAACATCCGGCCTTTTTCACCCCCGGATAACACCTGTACGGATTTTTTAATGTCATCCTGGGAGAACAGCAGGCGGCCCAATACACTACGGACTGATTGCTCATCATCACCCGGCTGCATCCACAGGCTCATCCAGTCAAAAACCGTCATATCAACTTCAAAATCGGTGGCGTGATCCTGCGCGTAGTAACCGATATTGGCGTTTTCAGACCACTTATAACGACCGGTATCCGGTGTCAGCTCACCGACCAGGGTTTTCAGGAAGGTGGATTTACCCACACCGTTCATACCCAGAACCGCGACTTTTTCACCCACTTCCATCATCATATTGACGTTTTTGAACAGCGGGGCGTTACCGTCATAACCTTTGGACAGGTTTTCCACTTCCAGCGCATTACGGAATAATTTTTTATCCTGCTCAAAACGGATAAACGGGTTCTGACGGCTGGACGCTTTAATCTCGGTCAGCTGAATTTTTTCAATCTGTTTGGCGCGGGAAGTCGCCTGACGGGACTTGGAGGCATTTGCGCTGAAACGGCTGACAAATGACTGCAATTCACTGATTTGTGCTTTCTTCTTCGCGTTATCCGCTAACAGACGTTCGCGCGCCTGAGTGGCGGCAAACATATATTCATCGTAGTTGCCCGGATGCACATTCAGGCTGCCGTAGTCCAGATCGGCCATGTGCGTGCACACCATATTCAGGAAGTGGCGGTCATGGGAAATGATGATCATGGTGCTGTTGCGCGCATTCAGCGTCTGCTCCAGCCAGCGGATGGTGTCGATATCCAGGTTGTTGGTCGGTTCGTCGAGCAGCAGAATATCCGGGTCCGCAAACAACGCCTGTGCCAGCAGCACACGCAGTTTCCAGCCGGGTGCGATTTCACTCATCGGGCCGTTATGCTGTTCCAGCGGGATCCCCACACCCAGCAGTAATTCACCGGCGCGGGATTCCACGGTGTAGCCGTCCATTTCAGCAAACTGCACTTCGAGATCCGCCACGCGCATACCGTCTTCTTCGCTCATGTCCGGCAGGCTGTAGATGCGGTCACGCTCCTGTTTGACTTCCCACAGTTCGGTGTGACCCATAATGACTGTGTCGAGCACAGAAAATTCTTCATAGGCGAACTGATCCTGTTTCAGTTTACCCAGACGTTCGTTCGGGTCGAGAAACACGTTGCCGCTGCTTGGCGCCAGATCACCGCCGAGAATTTTCATAAACGTGGATTTACCGCTGCCGTTTGCGCCGATCAGGCCATAGCGGTTACCGCCGCCGAATTTGACAGAGATATTTTCAAACAGCGGCTTGGCGCCGAACTGCATCGTAATATTGTTGCTGATTAACAAGACGAATACTCATAAGTTAAAGGAGAAAATAAACGGCGGGCATTATGCCACAGATGGGCGGCGAGGCACAGATGTATAAAAAAAGGGCGGTAACCCGGCAGGCCACCGCAGTACATATTATTGTGAGTTCGGATCCATGGCATAGATTTCACCGGATTCATCTTCCGGTAGTCCGTAATTCAGAACATCATAGATCCCCAAATCGGTTTTACAGACCTTTTTATTGATGACTTTATCGCCTTTATAGACTGCCAGGCCGGTAAATTCCCAGCCGCGGCCCATTCCGCTGTATACCACATAGTTAAACGGGCCGTTTTCAAAGCGGATATACGCCGAACCACCGCCGCTAAACATGGTTTGTCCGACATAAACACCATTTTTCGCATTGCCTTTTACCGGCAGGGTAATTTCCGGCTTTGCCAGCGTCCCGTAGCGGTATGCCGGCGTTTTACCTTTTTCCACCACCACACTGACATATTTATTATTTTCCAGCTGACAGGTAAACTCCTGAGCCAGCGCGGGGGCTGATAACAGCCCGGTTACGATCATCCCGGTAAGATGCTTTTTCATTTTTCTGCCTTTACAGGTTATTGCCCGGAGTTCGGTGTGTTATTAATTGTTGTGACCGGCTATTTATTAGCACAAAAATGAATTTATTTCCGGTTTTCCGGAGCAGGATAAGTATATATGCCATGGACTTTTGCACATCCGGCGATTGTTTTTCCCCTGAAACAATCCCGTTACGGGCGGTGGCTGAATCTGCCCGCGCTCATTACGGGCAGTGTATCGCCGGATTTGCTGTACTCTTCCGGGATGTACCGCGCAGCGGATGAGGCGCACCATTTTACCAGCTGGTTTTATACCGGACTGCCGGTGTGTCTGGCAGTTCTGGCGGCACTGTGTACGGCGCCGCTGGCGTACCGTCTGGCGCAGACAGCAACCGGTGTTCATATAAATCGTTTTGTCTTTTATGAATTGTCGTTTTCTATCTCATTTTTTGCCGGTTTTGTTGCTCTGGCGGCACTTTTTCAGGTTATCAGAAAGCGTTAATGCGTTATGATCGCGGATTAAATTTTGCAGTACAGAGGAAAGTAAACAGTGGCGATTTGGGTGGATGCGGATGCCTGTCCGAAAGTTATCAAAGAGATCCTTTACCGGGCAGCGGATCGGGAAAAAACAGAAGTCACCTTTGTGGCCAATCAGCGGCTGGTGGTACCGCCGTCACCGTTTTTAAAAACATTGCAGGTCTCTGCCGGGTTTGATGTGGCCGATAATGAGATTGTCCGCCGTGTGCAGAAAGATGATCTTGTCGTCACCGCTGATATTCCGCTGGCCGCTGAAGTGCTGGAGAAGGGCGCGGTCGCACTGAACCCGCGCGGCGAACGTTATACCCCGGCGACTATCCGTGAGCGCCTGACCATGCGTGATTTTATGGACACTATGCGGGCTTCCGGCATCCAGACCGGCGGTCCGGCGGCACTGAACCAGCGTGATCGCCAGTTGTTTGCCAATGAACTGGATAAATGGTTTCTGCAGCTCAGAAAACGTACGCCATCCGCCTGATCTTTCCCTTATTGTTAATATCTTTATAAAACGCCGGGTGCTGCTGTGGTATCCGGCGTTTTATTTTTATCCCTGATGTAACAACTTCTTAAAAAAGCTCACTATTTAGCCTTATCCACTATAATAACAAGGGTTTATGATATTTACCGCTGGATTTACCGCAGACGATCCGGCCTGAATCCTGTTCATCACCTCGTCAAATCCGATACTTTATATCGGCAATTCCTGATAAAGATTACCTTAAGTCTCGTTATTATTAACATCACACTATATTCATTAACATTATAATGATAGTTGTTATAATTAGTGTGCTACTTAATTAAAAAAATGCCACACAAATATTACAGATAATGATGAGGCTTTAGATGAAAATCTCACGCAGAAAGTTAATTTTAGGGGTTGGTGCTGCCGGCGTACTGGCAGGTGGTGCTTCAGTATTAGTTCCTATGGTTCGCCGCGACGGCAAATTTGTGGAATCGACTTCACGCGCAAAACATGTTGACGGCACCGAAGGTGCATTACCGAAAGAGTCCGATGCAGTCATTATCGGCGGCGGCATGATGGGGATCATGACAGCGATTAACCTGGCGGAAAGAGGCATGAGCGTCACCGTCCTGGAAAAAGGTGAAATCGCCGGTGAGCAGTCCGGACGTGCTTACAGCCAGATCATCAGCTACAAAACATCAAAAGAAATATTCCCGCTGCACCATTACGGCAAAATGTTATGGCGCGGTATGAATGAAAAAATCGGGGCGGATACCAGCTATCGTACCCAGGGCCGTGTTGAGGTACCGTCAAGCGCAGAAGATCTCGCAAAATCACAGGCCTGGGTTGAGAATGCCAAAGAGTGGGCCGCTGATTTTGAAGCACCGCTCAACACCCGTTTCATTCAGGGCGACGAACTGAAAAAACGCCTGGTTGATGCCAAAACAGACTGGCCGATCGCCGGTTTTGAAGAAGATTCAGGCAGTGTTGACCCGGAAACCGGTGTACCGGTTCTGGCGCAGTATGCCAAATCCCTGGGTGTTAAAATCTACACTAACTGCGCGGTCCGTGGTATCGAAACTGCCGGTGGTAAAGTCTCTGATGTGGTCACAGAGAAGGGTGCAATCAAAACCTCTCATGTGGTCCTGACCGGCGGTATCTGGTCACGCCTGTTTATGGGTAATCTGGGCATTGATATCCCGACACTGAACGTCTATCTGTCACAACAGCGTGTTTCCGGCGTTCCGGGCGCACCACGCGGTAACGTGCATCTGCCGAGCGGCATTCACTTCCGCGAGCAGGCAGACGGCACATATGCCGTGGCACCGCGTATCTTCACCAGCTCTGTGGTGAAAGACAGCTTCCTGCTGGGGCCGAAATTCCTGCATCTGCTGGGCGGCGGTGAGCTGCCGCTGGAATTCTCCATCGGTGAAGATTTGTTCAACTCCTTCAAAATGGCAACATCCTGGAACCTCGATGAAGTCACACCGTTCGAGACTTACCGCATCGCAACCGCCACACAGAATACCGAACACCTGGATGCGGTATTTGCCCGCATGAAAGCGGAATTCCCTGTATTTGAACAATCGAAAGTCGTTGAACGCTGGGGCGCGGTTGTTGCACCAACCTACGACGAACTGCCGATTATTTCTGAAGTGAAAGAGTATCCGGGTCTGGTGATCAACACCGCGACTGTCTGGGGTATGACAGAAGGTCCGGCATCCGGTGAAATCACTGCGGATATCGTGACCGGTAAAAAACCGGTTATTGACCCGGCTCCGTTTAGTCTTTCACGTTTTAGTTAATTTTCTGATTACTTACGTTGATACTATTAAGAGGCTTAATATGCGTTACAAAAGTTTACTGTTAGCTCTTCCGCTGGTCTGGGGCGCGGCTCACGCGTCAGAAGGTGTTGTTCATCATAAACTGAACGGTATGCCTATCTCTGAATCTGTGGAAATCAGCAGCAGCAAAAATATTATTTTCCTCAGCGGTAAAGTACCGACCAAAATTTCCAAAGACGCACCGGAAGGTGTTCTGGCGTCATACGGCAATACTGAAGCACAGACCATCAATATCATGGAACAGATCAAGGCGCACCTGGCTGGCTTAGGTCTGGAAATGAAGGATGTGGTGAAAATGCAGGTATTCCTGGTCGGCGGCGAAGAGACTGACGGTAATATGGATTTCGCGGGCTTTATGGCCGGTTACTCCAAATATTACAACGACAAAGATTCCGGTAACATATTACCGGCGCGTACCACTGTTCAGGTTTCTAAATTAGCAAACCCGGCATGGCGTGTAGAGATCGAAGTGACAGCTGTTCGTCCGTAATGGTATCAGCGCGTTAACAGCGGGTTTGCCTCCGGAAGGGGCAAACCCGTTTTTTATTACCTGATATCAGAACATTATCCGGCCTGATGCATTCCGGATACCCCGTGGTTAAATTATAGAACTGTCCTGTACCTTATTCTGATGTAAAAAAGAAGCCCGGACATATTGCCGGAATACTTCGGAGAAATAAGAATGACCACAGCAAATTCTGAAAAACCGCGTAACGGATATTTGACGGATTATCAGTACAATGGGGTATGGCGTAAAGGGATAAAATTTCCGGAAGGGAAACTGAGCTATTATGACCAGTATGATATTGTTATTGAAGGTATTACCTGGCAGTCACCTGAACAGATTGACAGCGAAAATATAATTCTGGTTCCGGCAGAAGAGGATATCGTATGGAACAGCCGGATCGGGATATATGGTTCGCGGGGTTCTGAAGCCAGTGAGACCGTTTATCTGGAAGGAACCGAAATTAAACCATTCGGCGGCAAAATAGACAATTCCGGAACACAAACCCGGGTTGTGTTCGAAGAAGGCAGTGTTACCCGTTATAATAATTATCAGGCTGTCATCGGCGGCAAAAAATATACGGATTTACCTGTTGATTCCGCCAATAATGCGATCGGCCTGACGGTTAAAATGGGTGAATATGACGGTGTGGTTTTATCCGGGCTGAATGACCGCAGTCAGCCGGTCACAATTTTTGAAAAAGACGGCGAAAATAAACCATTACAAGGTTTTGTTATTTTTCACGGCAGCACATCTACCTGTATCATGTTTCGTAAAGGTGACCTCACTGCCTTTGCTGCCGGGTATAAATTGTACTATGAGGATACCTTTACCACCGCATCAATTAACCTTGAGCCGATTCATATCCGTTTTGAATCCGTAGGTAAAAATATCCGCACAGAAGTACGTTTGGTTGCCCTTGACAGTAATGGTGCAGAGGGGGAAACCTTATTCCGGGGTCGTTATAATCAGGGATAAACTTTATATTCCTGGTTTTACTGTGTTAAAGCTGCGAACAACCAGTAAATTACTTATTGTTCGCAGCGGGACTTTACCACTCCTTCACATCCCGGTCGGCTTTGGTGACGGAGGTCAGTTTTGCCAGACGTGGTAATAATGCTTTTTTCAGATCATCGATAAAGGTGTAAATCACTGGTACAAACAACAGACTGAGAATAGTGGAGCTTATCAGCCCGCCGATAACCGCAATCGCCATCGGCGCGCGGAACCCCGCATCTGCGCCGGACGTCAGTACCAGCGGGATCATGCCGGCAATCATGGCAAATGTGGTCATAATTATCGGGCGGATCCGCTCGCGTCCCGCGTCTTTTACCGCCTGTTCACGGCTGAGCCCGGCGCGCTCTTTTTCCAGGATAAATTCCACCAGCAGAATGGAGTTTTTTGTCACAATGCCCATCAGCATCAGAATGCCGATAATCACCGGCAGATCGATCATTGCCCCATACAGTACGAGAGCGATAATCGCGCCGCCGACAGAAAACGGCAGGGCGGCGAGAATGGTGACCGGCTGGAGAAAATCTTTAAACAGCACAATCAGAATCGCCAGCACCAGCAGAATACTGAACAGTATGGTACTGCTGAAACGCATAAACATATCATTCATATATTCCATATCGCCGTATTCCAGTTGTGACACTGTCGCCGGGAGGTTCTGATACTCCGGCAGCGCCATCACTGCATTCAGTGCTTCACCGAGTGATAAACCGGTCAGATTAGCTTCCACCGACATTTTCCGGGCGCGGTTTATCCGGTCGATTTGTGCCGGCCCATCACTGAAATCAATGGTTGCCACCGCTTTCAGCGGTACATTTCCCTGAGCCGTGCTTCGTACGGATAAATCATTCAGCACACGGATATCATTCCGCTGATATTCAGGCAGTACCACCTGTAATGCCAGTTGTCTGTCCGGCAGATTGAATTTGGCACTGCGGGAGCCTGATTCCCCCATGGTCGCGATCCGCAGCGTGTCGGCGATTTCACTGACACTCACGCCGGTCCGCCCGGGGCCGTCAGGACGCGGTGTGACAATCAGCTCTTTGCGCAGCAGCGGTTTTATCACCTGCACATTACTGAATCCCGGCAGGCGGGCAATACCGTTACGCAGATTTTGCATGGCACTTTCCAGTTCAGCCGGGTCTGTGCCGGTGAAAACCAGCGAAAACTCTTTGCCGCCGTTACTGTTGCTGAAGTTATAACGGGCATCCGGCAGTTCACTGAACAGCGGGGCGATTGCGTGCTCAAATTCCTTCTGTGACAGTTCACGGTCACCGGGATCAACCAGTGTCAGAATGATTTCCCCCTTATGCTGCGCGATACCATCCGCATCATCCGCCACACCCGCAATGGTATAAACGGATTTTATCTCCGGCCGGTCTTTCAGGGATTTTGTCAGTGTCCGCAGGCGTTGCTGTGTCTGCTCAACCGGCGTGCCGGGCGGCAGTTCCACTTCAATCTGTGTCACACTGATATCGCCCTCCGGCATAAAGCCGACAGGCAGCCGGGTCACGGAAGCCACAGAACCCACCAGAAATACTAATGCCAGCGCCAGTGCGGTTTTCCGATGTTTCAGTGTTGCAGATAACAACCCGGTGTATTTTTCTATCCAGCGCGGTACGGCTGATTCCGGATGCGGTTTCTTTGACGGTAACAGGATATACGCGGCCATCAGCGGCGTAACCAGCCGTGCAACCAGCAGAGATGAGAACACCGCCGCAGATACCGTCACTCCGAACGGCACAAAATATTTGCCGACAAATCCGCCGATAAAACTGACCGGCAGGAAAACCGCCACAATGGTCAGTGTGATCGCAACAATCGCAAAACCAATAGCATCAGAGGCTTTGAGTGCAGCAAGATACGGGCGCTCACCGCGCTCAATGTATTTCTGGATATTCTCGATTTCCACAATCGCGTCATCAACCAGGATCCCGATAACCAGTGTCAGTGCAAGCAGGGTGATGCTGTTGAGACTGTAATCAAACAGTGCCAGCACAAAAAATGCCGGTAATATGGATAACGGCAGCGCCACTGCCGCAACCAGGGTTGCCCGCCAGCTTTTCAGGAAGAAAAAGACAATCACGATGGTCAGGAATGCCCCTTCCAGCAGGGTTTTAATCGTCAGCTGATAGCTTGATTCGGTATAAGTAACGGTGGATGAGATCAGTTCAATCGTCAGTTCCGGATGTTTGGCGGCGATCTCCGTCAGGGCGGCATTTACCTGTTCCGCCACGGCGGTATCACTGGCACCTTTGGCGCGGAATACAGCAAACCCGGCCACATCACGGCCATTGAGCTGAGAAATACTGCGGGTGGTTTTTTGTCCGTTATAGATCTCCGCAATATCACCCAGTTTTATCCATTGCTCATTTTCAGCAGGCAACTGAATGCTTTTAATATCATCAGCCGTTGTTTTTTCACCCAGTACACGGATGGTATGGGCCAGCGAATTATACTGCGATGAGCCACCTGCCGCGTTCTGATGCACACCGCGCAGCCATTCATTCACAGTAACCACCGACAGATTCAGGGCAGAGAGTTTGTCCGCGTCCGGTTCAATGCGGATCACCCGGTCAGCGCCGCCCTGACGGCTGACTTTCTGAACGCCGGGTAACATAATCAGCTGCTTACTGATGGTGTCATCAATAAACCAGGAAAGATCGGCTGCCGGAACGGTATCGGATGATACGGCGTAGCGCAGTATGGCACCGCCTTCGACGTCTATCCGGTTAATCAGCGGTTCATCAATGCTTTGCGGCAGTTCTCCCCGAATTTGTGAGATCTGCTCGCGGACATCATTAGTGGCAATATACGGATCAACATCGAGGTTAAATTCCACCGTAGTTGAGGAAATACCTTCTGTTACGGAAGACGAAATATGACGGATGCCGGGAATGCCGGAAACGGCCCGTTCGACCTGTTTGGTCACCGCATTTTCCAGCTCTGACGGCGAGGAGCCGTCCTGAGTGACCGTCACTGTCACAATCGGGAAGTTAATCACCGGATTGGCTGTTACCGGCAATTGTGCAAAAGAAAATAACCCGGCAATGGTCAGCGCCAGAAAAATAACAATGACCGGAACCGGACGGGTGATAGCCCATGAGGAAAGCTGTAATTTCATTGTGCGGCCTTCACCGGTGTGACGGTGTCATTATCAGTTAAAAATGCCTGCGCATTGACCACCACATCCGCATCCGGCGGAAGCGGGCTGAGGACAGTAATCTGCCCGTTATCAATAGCGCCGGTCTGCACCGGCTGCTGCATCACTTTGTTATTTTTCACGATAAACACTGTGCGTTCACCTTTCGCACCGGTGCGTACCGCACTGTAAGGCAGGCTTTGATACTCACGGGGCGCGGCCGTGTATGTCAGTACGCCGGTCTGTCCCTGCCGTAAATCAGCGCCGTCCGTAACAGTGACCCGTACACGGCCGGACTGTGTCAGAGAGGAAAGTACCGGTGAAATAAACCGGACAGTGCCGTTCAGTTGCCGGTTGTTGGCCGTTTTCATCGTGACTGCCGACGTTTCCTGCATTTGCGCCAGTTCATCAGCCCCCGCAGTAGCCTCAAATTCGATCTCACCGTTTTCGATCAGCTTAAACAGCAGGGTGTTATCAGACAGCATGCCCTGTACCGCGTGGCGCTCACTGATAATCCCAGCGGCCGGAGCATAGATTTTTGATTTATCCTCCTGGCTTTTTTCCCGTGCCAGTTGCGCCTGTAACTGACGCAGTTCTGCCTGCCCGGCATCAACCAGTGCCCGCTGGGCCTGGGTGTCTGATTTGGCTTTTTCAAATTCACTGGCGGAAATAACGCCGCTGCGGGCGAGTTTTGTCATCCGGGTCAGATCACGCTGAGATTGCGCCGCCAGCACACTTTGCTGCCGGATATACGCGGCTGCTTTTTCCGTTTCTGCCTGCAACTGCCGGACAGCGGCACTTTGCAAAGGGGATTCCAGGGTTGCCAGCAACTGATTTTTCTCCACCGGCTGACCTTCCTCAGCAAATACTGCCGTCACCGTCTGTTGCTGCAGCGGCGAGCCGATAGCAATTTCATTTCTGGCCACAAATTTTCCCGGCAAGGTAATGACCGGTGCAGAGCGGATTATTTGCGGATGCGTCACACTGACCCGCACATCATCTGCCAGGCCGGCAGGTGATACAGAAAATAAAAAGAGTGTGGTTACTATCAAAATACGGTTTTTCATCGTGGTACAATTTCCGTCCGGAAGCATTGCCCGCTAAAATAAACTAAATAGTCTAATTTTCCTTAAACCCGCGTTAAGCCGCGATTTTTCGTTAAGCTGAATTAAGCTTTTCCGGGGAGAACCCCGTTATGGATCCGCTGCACAGCATTGCCGTCACGCTTTTTTTGTTTGTCCTGACTTTTTTCAATCCCGGGGCAAATCTGTTTATTGTGGTGCAGACCACACTGAGTTCCGGACAAAAAGCGGGGCTGACCTGCGGTTACGGCGTGGTGCTGGGCAATGCGATTTACTCGGGGCTGGGATTATTCGGGCTGGTGAAGGTGTAGGTCAGCCCCGCACGGTGGCTGTAAACTGAGGTATCACTGTTTTGTGTTGTTCCGCTGAGGTTGTTGGTGGTTTTCAGTGAGGAATCATCATAACGGCCGCTTAAAATCAGGCTCCATTGCTGCCAGCGCAGATGATCCTGCATATAAACACCATAGCGCCGGTAAGTCTGTCCGGTGGAGGTGGATGATGTCATGTGCGGCGTAAACTGCGGGCGGTAGTGAGAACCGTACGGATCAAATGTTACCGTTTGCGAGCCTGACCAGTCCTTATCCAGCTTACCGGTCTGAAGATCAAAGCCGGTCAGAATTTCATGGGATACCGGGCCGGTGAGGGTTTTGTAAATCAGTTGGTTATGTGCTGCCAGGGTTCTGGCCCGGGACGGGGAATCCTGATACACCGCTGTCAGCAGGCGGTTATCCTGCACAAATCCGCGCGTAAAATCACGGCGGATATGCGTTTTCACATCCGCATAGCGGAGGTTCTGTTTCAGTGTCAGTGAATACGATACCTGCCAGCTGACCAGCGAAGTAATGGATTGCTGTGTCCGGCCCGATTTTTCATGATCAGGATTACTGTAGTTGCGGTGCCTGTCAAGAGAGCCATAAGGCGACGGCAACAGGCCGAGAGCAGCGGCGGGAAGGGTGTTGTAGTAACCGACATAAGGGTCATGCTGATAGACACCGGCCACTGTCCAGCTCAGGTTATTCAGAGGTTGCCAGGTGATGGACGGTGCTATCAGGTAACGGGACTGTTTAGTATTTTCAATCTGTGAACCGGACGATGCTGCCGAGCCGGTCATCCGGTAAAGCCAGGTTTCATCCTCATTCAGTGCGCCGGTGCTGTCAAAGCGCAGCGCATTGTTATCATAATTTCCGCTCTGAAACTGAATCTGATGGGATTCCTCCGCCCGGGGCAGCCGCGACTGCATGTTGATCACACCACCGGCACCGCCCTGACCATACAGGGCAGACGACGGGCCGTGAACCGCTTCGACGCTCTCCAGCAGCCAGGAATCAATTTGTGCACCCCAGCTCCCGCTGTTACCCGCGACCCGCAGGCTGTCGAGATAATAATCCGCATCAAACCCGCGCATTTTCGAAAAATCAATGCTATTGCCGAAGCCCCCGAATTTTTCACTGGCCACCCCGGCGCTGTAGCGCAGCGCTTTGCTGAGGGACTCAGCCGGCAGGGTATCGAGCTGATCACGGCGGATCACTGATACAAACTGCGGCGTTTCCGCCAGTGCGGCGGAGCCTTTTGTTGCCGAGGACTGACGCAGGGCACCATAACCGTGCGGCTCATAATGAACATCATCCGCAGCGGTGACATACACCACATCGTCCGGTTCCGCTGAAACAGACGGAGCAGACAGCAAAGAGGCAGAAAAAACAGATGTAATAACGACAGGGTAAGAACTCAGTAATCGGCGCATGAGGGTTTTTCTCAGTTGATCAGAACAGCGGCAGCATATACATTGACCGACCATCAGTCAATAATGGTGGTAATTGTTTTCATTTGCATTTAAAAAATCAGGATGGAAGGGACACAAAATTTCGCTATAGTGGGGCGGACTCCATCACCCAACGGACCGGGAAATGACAAAAAACACTATCGATAACACAGAACAGCCTGCGCAGAGCGGTATAAAAATCTATCTGAGAAACGGGCTGTATTTTGTGCTGTTTTTAATGGCGGTACAGTTACTGACCACACTGACCGGCGGGGGATTAACTGCGCTGGGTATTGAGCCGCGTACGGTTAACGGGCTGTTCGGTATTTTCCTTGCACCTTTTATTCACAGCAGTTGGGGGCATTTATTCAGTAACCTGCCACCGCTGTTAATTCTCAGTGTGTTACTGATGATCCCGTCAGTGAAACATTATATTAAGGCGTCCCTGTTTATTATTATCGTCGGCGGATTACTGGTCTGGTTATTCGGGCGGACGGCCGTACATGTCGGGGCGAGCGGCTGGATATTCGGTCTGTGGGCGTTACTGATTTATCAGGGGATTTTCCGCCGCAAACCACTGGATATTATTATCGGCATTGTGGTGCTGATTTATTACGGCGGCATGATCAGCGGACTGTTTCCGGGACAGCAATTCGTCTCAGTTGAATCCCATCTGAGCGGTGCCGCCGCCGGGGTTTTATTCGGCTGGCTGCAATACCGCAAGCAGAAACAGAATAACAAACCGGTATAACACTCTGCCGGGTGATAACACCCGGCATCATAATCTGTCAGCCGCGGATGCGGGATGTCAGACCTTTCAGGAAATAACGCAGCAGCTGATCACCGCAGTCGCGGTAATTTTTATGATCCGGATTGCGGAACAGAGCGCTGATTTCCGGTTTTGACACCCGGAAGTCGGCACGCTGAAAAATATCAGCCATATCCGTATCCTTCAGTTCAAACGCAACGCGCAATTTTTTCAGGATAATATTGTTGGTCAGACGGGCATCTACCGCCGGTACCGGGCGGCTTTCATCTTTGCCGCGGCGGAAAATAATCAGTCCGTTGAGAAAATGACCGGTCACATTATCATCACAAAGCTGATAATCCGCTTCATCTTCTTTTTTCAGCCAGTCGCTCATCTGCGCTTTGGTGACAGTTAATCCGGCAAGTCCGGTGATTTCGGCCATTTTTGCGTCACTCAGATCCAGCATGTAGCGGACACTGCGCAGAACATAGTTATTCAGCATAAACAGGGGTTATCCATGGAAGGAGTTATAAACCCTGCAATACTAGTGATTATCCGTCCGCATTTCAATGAAATCCGCTGGTTGGAAGTGAATTAATGGCGGTGATATAGTAGGTTTTTCCGTTCAGTCATGAGGTTACTATGTCATTGTCCCGCGCGTTTGCCACCACACTGCTTGCAGCTGCCTGCTCCGCTTATGCTGCCGACCCGGCAGACCTGATGATAACGGACGGCACTGTGCTGACCATGAACCCGGAAAATACGGTGTTTGAACACGGTACCGTGGTGGTCAGTGACGGAAAAATTGTCGCCGTCGGCGGCCCTGAGCTGACAGCGAAATATCAGGCAAAGAAAGTGCTGGATGTAAAAGGCGATATTGTCATGCCGGGGCTGATAAACACCCACACTCACGGCTCAATGACGGTTTTCCGCTCTCTCGGGGATGATGTGCCGGATCGTCTGCACCGCTATATTTTCCCGCTGGAAAATAAACTGGTTTCCCGCGATATGGTGCGCACCGGTGCCAATCTGGCCAATATCGAAATGATTAAAGGCGGCGTGACCACCTATGCGGATATGTATTATTTCGAAGATGAGGTTGCGAAGACCGTAGATAAGGCGGGTTTACGCGCCGTGCTGGGTGAGACCATCATTAATTTCCCGGTTGCGGATGCACAGACGCCGGAAGAAGGGATCGCGTATGCGGTGCGCTTTATCCATAAATACAAAGATCATCCGCGCATCACACCGGCATTTGCCCCGCATGCCCCGTATACCAATACCACTGAAAACTTACAGAAAATCGCGGCACTGTCTGAAGAGCTGAATGTACCGGTGATGATCCATCTGGCGGAAACGGATCGCGAAAAAGAAGAGATAGCCAAACGCACCGGCGGGAAAAGCCCGGTACAGTATATGGCGGATATCGGCGTGCTGAATAACCGCCTGCTGGCGGCACATGTCATTATGGCCGATGATAATGACCTGGATCTGCTGAAAAAATATGATGTCGGGGTGGCACACAATATCAGTGCCAACACCAAATCCGCCAAAGGTGTGGCACCGGTCACGCAAATGCTGGAAAAAGGGATCCGCACCGGTCTCGGTACCGACGGGCCGATGTCCTCCAATACATTAACCACCATGAATGAACTCAATCTGGTCGGTAAAATCCATAAACTGGAAACCAAAAACCGCGCGGCCATGCCGCCGCTGACCGTGGTTGAAATGG
Organism: Morganella sp. HSTU-ASny43; assembly: GCF_022819185.1. Taxonomy (NCBI): domain Bacteria; kingdom Pseudomonadati; phylum Pseudomonadota; class Gammaproteobacteria; order Enterobacterales; family Morganellaceae; genus Morganella; species Morganella sp. HSTU-ASny43. The sequence continues at coordinate 56,699 of NZ_WSPG01000008.1, read as the reverse complement.
CGACCAAGGGATCGGCCCGTGCACTGCATATGGATGATAAAATCGGCTCGCTGGAAACCGGAAAACTGGCAGATATCATTGTGGTGGATACCAAAGCACCTAATATGGTGCCGGTGTATAGTCCGTATGCCGCCTTGGTTTATGGCGCAAACGGCGCCAATGTCCGTCATACCATTGTTGACGGTGTGATCCTGATGGAAGACCGGCAGTTACTGACCGTCAATGAAAATGAAATTATTCAGGATGCACAGCGTCTTGCGGAAAAAGTCCGTGAAACCGTGCGCGCTTCAGGGGAAGAGGTGAAATGACAGAAAAACTCAAATGTGCGCTGATTTATGATTTTGACGGCACCCTGGCTGAAGGTGATTGTCCGGAACACGGGCTGATGCCCGCATTGGGTATCAGTGACACGAAAGCATTCTGGCGGGAAGTGAAGCGGTTTGCCAAAGCAGATGACGGCGACGAAATCCTCTCCTATATGGGATTACTGGCCGCCAAGGCCGCGAATAAAAAGTCAGAGGAACTGAGTATTGAAAACCTGAAGAAACACGGTGCGACGATTCCGTTGTTTCCCGGGGTGACAGAGTGGTTCACCCGGATCAATGCCTGGGCCCATGAGCAGGGGCTGGACCCGGAACACTATATTCTGTCCAGCGGACTGGACGGTATGATTCGTGGTACGGCTATCGGCCATGAATTCCGCGATATTTTTGCCTGTAAATATCACTATTCCGCTGACGGAAAAACAGCACAGTGGCCCGCTCAGGCTATCAACTACACCACCAAAACACAGTTTTTATTCCGGATAAACAAGGGAATACATAACTCGTGGGATAATGTGGCGGTTAATCATTTTATCGAGCAGGAAGAACGCGCTGTGCAGTTCCGCCATATGATCTATTTCGGTGATGGTGATACCGATATCCCGGCCATGAAGATGGTGCGTTATCAGGGCGGTTTCTCACTGGCAGTGTTTGATCAGAAGAAATGGGGCAACCCGGAAACACAGAACAAGGTCGGCAAGCTGATCGCAGAAGAGCGGGCAAATTATGTGGTACCCGCAAACTATGAGGAAGGCAGCCAGCTGGATGTGACCGTAAAAGGACTGTTACAGCTGTTCCGCCGTAAGCGCTGATATCTGCAAACCCTTATTGGTGACACTGTCACATAAAATACGGGTATTACATGTCCGTTCAGAATATTTTTGCCCGGTCACCGTCCGTAGCCTGTCAATTGGTGTACCATAACGACAGATACTATTCAGAATAAGAAATGTATGGAGAAAGTATGAAATACCAAAATGTGACTGACACGCCCGGTGAGAATTCCTATTTCCTCGTTTTTAATCTGACAGATACCCCGCAAACGCGGGAGACGGTTGTTACGCTGTGTAATAACCTGTCCGGTATTCTGCGCAGCATCCGTAACCGCTTTCCGAAACTGGAAGTCAGTTGTGTGATGGGCTTCGGGGCGGATGCGTGGCAAAAACTGTTTCCGGATGCGGGCAAACCCCGTGAACTGAATACTTTTGAAGCAATTAAGGGACCGCGCTTTACCGCCGTATCCACCCCCGGTGATATCTTCTTTCATATCCGCGCCCTGAATGTGTCCGCCTGTTACGAGCTGGGCTCAATTATCAGCCGTGCTCTGAGCGGTGCAGTGACCTGTGAGGATGAAGTTCACGGTTTCCGTTATATGGACGGACGCGCAATTATCGGCTTTGTCGACGGGACAGAAAACCCGGAATTTGAGGATGAGCGCAAAGAGTATGCGGTTATCGGCGACGAAGATCCGGGATTTGCCGGCGGCAGCTATGCCTTTGTGCAGAAATACATTCACGATATGGATGCCTGGCAGAGCCTGAGCACCGAAGATCAGGAAAAAGTCATTGGCCGTCATAAATTCAATGATGTCGAACTGACCGATGAGCAGAAAATCCCCGGCTCCCACAATGTGGTGACCAATATTCAGGACGAAGAGGGCAATGACCTGAAAATAGTCCGCGCCAATATGCCGTTCTCCAACCCGGCCAAAAATGAGCACGGCACCTATTTTATCGGCTACGCCCGTTATTTCTCCACCACCCGCAGAATGCTGGAAAATATGTTTGCCGGAAAAGAAACCGGTGCCACCGATGAATTACTGAAATTCAGTACCGCCGTGACCGGTACACTGTTCTTTATTCCGTCACCGGCCATGCTGGATGATGTTGAATAACTGACCTGATCCGGGGGATCGCTCCCGGATCACTTTTCCCGTCTGTTGTTTCCGCGTTTTTTATTGGTATTTCCCCGTTGTCTGCGGTAAAGTTTCCGGCTTTTTTCCGGCATGGCAAACAGCGGAGGCATTATGTTTATTGGTTTTGATTACGGAACATCCAACTGCTCAGTGGCAGTGATGAAAGAGGGCACTCCGGTGTTATTACCGCTGGAGGGGGATAATGTCTATATTCCGTCCACCCTGTGTGCACCGACACGCGAATCCGTCTCCGAACACTTATTCCGTCACCGCGATATTCTGCCGTCGGATAATACCGGCGAACAGTTATTACGCCGCTCTATCGCCTTTAACCGCGAAGAAAGTATTGAGCTGGTGCCGGAGGATATTTTGTTCGGTCAGGCCGCGCTGGAACTCTATCTTAATGATCCGCGTGACGTGTATTACGTCAAATCCCCGAAATCCTTTCTCGGTGCTTCCGGGCTGCATGATGTGCAAATCAGCTTCTTTGAGGATCTGGTCTGCGCCATGATGGCGAATATCAAATCTCAGGCAGAGCGTTCAACACAGGAAACTATCACCGAAACGGTGATCGGCAGACCGGTTAACTTCCACGGACTGGGCGGCGAAACCGCCAATCAGCAGGCGGAGGCCATTCTTCTGCGGGCGGCAAAACGTGCCGGTTTTCAGCAGATTACCTTTCAGTTTGAACCGGTGGCGGCCGGGCTGGAATATGAGTCGGTACTGAATACGGATCAGACGGTGCTGGTGGTGGATATCGGCGGCGGTACCACCGACTGCTCACTCATCCGCATGGGGCCGGGTTACCGGGGTCAGGCCGATCGCACCGGCAGTCTGCTGGCACACAGCGGGCAGCGGGTCGGCGGAAACGATCTTGATATCTATCTGGCCTTTAAACAGCTGATGCCGCTGTTCGGGATGAACAGCCGCGCGGCTTCCGGTATCGAAATGCCGCTGATGCAATTCTGGAACCCGATCGCCATTAATAATGTGGAAGCACAGAAAGAGTTCTACTCCCGTCAGAATCTCACACTGTTACAGCAACTGAAGCGGGATGCGGCAGAGCCGGAAAAACTGCTGCGCCTGCTGGAAGTGTATAACCAGAGCCTGGGCTACAGCATTGTCCGCCGGGCGGAAGAGGCAAAAATCGCGCTTTCCGCCTCACCGGAGTATCGTGCGGCAATCCGCCTGCTCAGTGAAACGCTGGAAACAGACATCAGCGCGGCTGAAATGGAAGAATCGATTTCCTCCCCGAAAGATAAAATGATTTCCCTGGTGAATGATGCAGTGCAGCAGGGCGGCGCAACACCGGATGCTATCTTTATCACCGGCGGTTCAGGCCGTTCACCGGTGTTATGCCGCGCGATTGAGGCACAATTACCGGGTATTCCGGTGGTCAGAGGAAACGATTTCGGCTCGGTAACCGCCGGTCTGGCACGCTGGGGCGAAATTTGTTTTAAATAAACTTGCAACAGACCGGTCGGTCTATTAAGGTATTGTCATGAACAAACACACTGAACATGATACCCGCGAACATCTTCTGGCTACCGGCGAACGCCTGTGTCTTCAGCGCGGCTTTACCGGCATGGGGCTGAGTGAGCTGCTGAAAACGGCCGGGGTGCCGAAGGGCTCGTTTTATCACTATTTTCGCTCCAAGGAATTATTCGGCGTAGCTCTGCTGGAACGCTATTACGAAGATTACCTGGAACGCCTGACCGGTCATTTTGAGCACGGCCCGGGGAATTACCGTGATCGCTTTCTCGCGTATTACGGCGATATTCTGAAAAATGCCTGTCAGCACAGCCGTATTCAGGGCTGTCTGACGGTCAAATTATCGGCCGAAGTGTGTGATTTATCGGAAGATATGAATGCCGCGATGGATAAGGGCGTCAGTAAAGTGATTGCGCTGCTGGCACAAACCCTGGAAAACGGACGAAAAGAAAATTCACTGACGTTTCAGGGCGATTCGCAGCACGCCGCACAGGTATTTTATTCATTATGGCTGGGGGCAAATTTGCAGGCAAAAATTTCCCGCAGTACTGCGCCGCTGGAAAGTGCACTGGCGCATGTTGAAACATTGATTACCGCGCCTGAGTAATTTTTTCGCAGGCGTTTTTATTTATCTGAAAACTAGTCGACTGGTCTAATCCGGAGTTACTATGTCACAACAACCATTGTCACAGAAAAAACTGTTTACCCCGCTGAAAGTGGGCGCCTTTACCGCACCGAACCGCGTATTTATGGCGCCGCTGACCCGGCTGCGCAGTATCGAACCCGGCGATATCCCGACCCCGCTGATGGGTGAATATTACCGCCAGCGTGCCGGTGCAGGGCTGATTATCTCGGAAGCCACTCAGATTTCGGCACAGGCCAAAGGCTATGCCGGTGCGCCGGGTCTGCACAGCCCGGAACAGATTGCGGCCTGGAAAAAAATCACGGCCGGTGTGCATGACGCAGGCGGCCACATTGCTGTCCAGTTGTGGCATACAGGGCGGATTTCTCATAACAGCATTCAGCCGGGACAACAGGCACCGGTAGCACCGTCTGCGATCAGTGCCGGTACCCGCACCTCACTGCGTGATGAAAACGGTCATGCTATCCGTGTTGATACTTCCATGCCGCGTGCGCTGGAAACCAGTGAAATCCCGGGGATTGTGAATGATTTCCGTCAGGCGGTAGCTAATGCCCGCGAGGCCGGGTTTGATATGGCAGAGCTGCATTCCGCTCACGGTTATCTGCTGCACCAGTTCTTATCACCGGATGCCAACCACCGTACCGATCAGTACGGCGGCAGCCGCGAAAACCGCGCCCGTCTGGTGCTGGAAGTGGTGGATGCAGTCTGTGCAGAGTGGGGACCGGAACACATCGGGATCCGTGTGTCACCAATCGGTTCTTTCCAGAATATGAGCAACGGCCCGGATGAAGAGGCGGATGCCCTGTATCTGATTGAGGAACTGAATAAACGCAATATCGCCTATCTGCATATGTCTGAACCGGACTGGGCAGGCGGCAAGCCGTACAGCGAAGATTTCCGTCGTAAGGTTCGTTCTCTGTTCCGTGGTGTGATTATCGGTGCCGGGGCTTATACCCCGGAAAAAGCAGAAGATCTGATTGAAAAAGGGCTGATTGATGCGGTGGCATTTGGCCGTGATTATATCGCCAACCCGGATCTGGCCGCGCGTCTGGCGAAAAAAGTACCGCTGAACCCGCAGCGTCCGGAATCCTTCTACGGCGGTGGTGCCGAAGGGTATACCGATTATCCGTTTATGTCATAAAAACATTAATCCGGCGGCAGAAAACAGCCGCCGGGTTATTTTTACGGACGGATAATCGTATGTGCATACACCGTACTGTAACCATCCATCTCTATTTTGCGGAATTCCACATCAAAGACTTCATTTAATAAAGAGGATTCCAGCAATGCGGCAGATGAACCGAAATAGCGCAGTTGTCCCTGTGATAGCACAATAACTGATTCAAAATAGCGGAATACCATATCCAGTTCGTGCAGACACACCACCACCAGTTTTTCTTTTCCCTGTGCCGTTAAATCCTCAATCAGCTGCATGCGGTGTTTTATATCCAGTGCCGCACCGGGTTCATCAGCAAATATCACAGGCGGATCACACATCAGTGCCATTGCGGTCAATACCCGGCTTTTTTCCCCGCCCGATAATATATGCCAGTGCTTATCCAGTAACGGCTGTAATTCATATTTCCGGCAGGCGGATGCTTTTGCGGCTTTCGGGTCAGCCGCCCGCTCTGCGGCCAGCGAAATCAATTCCTCTGTGCGCTGATCCCAGCAGGGATTAAAACTCTGCGGGATCAGCCCGATTTTCTGCATCCGCGCCGCTCCCTTATAACGGCTGATATTTTTTCCGTCCAGGGTAACGGCGCTGAATACTTCCCGGTCAAGCCCAGATAATGCCTTTATCAGAGTGGATTTACCGGAGCCGTTAGGGCCGATAAGGGCAATGCTGCCTCTGGCGGGTAAATGCAGGGAGTCAACCGTCAGTATTGTTTTATCCTGTTTGCAGACATTCAGGTTATTCACTGTGATCATGATTTTCTCACCCGTTTCGCCAGCAGATAAATAAAGAAAGGGCCGCCGATAAAGGCGGTGATCAGCCCGAGCGGTATTTCCCCCGGCGGCAGCAGGCTGCGTGATAATGCATCGGAGAACATCACCAGTGCCGCACCAATAACAGCGGAGGCGGGCAGTACATATTTATGACGGGCACCGACCTGCCAGCGGGCAATATGCGGGGCAATCAGCCCGATAAAACCAACAACGCCGCCGAGTGAAACGGCAATTGCCACAATGGCGGATCCGGCAATTAAGGCCAGCACGGTAAACCGTTCAACGGATAAACCGAAACTCATGGCCATTGTTCTGTCCAGTCCCATTAAATCCAGCCCGTCAGATAACAGATAAACGGATAATAAAATGGCGGCCAGGGTTAATATCAGGCTGATGATCAGACCTTCTCCGGACGGAGTTTGTATTCCGCCCAGAATCCAGCTTAATACCACCTGGAGGCTGGTACTTTCATCGGATAATGCCATCATCATAAACGAACGGGCGGCATTTAATACCGCACTGACCGCCACCCCGGTTAATAACAATGTGGCGGTATCCAGTGAACCGGCAATCCGGGAGACAGATAACACAATAAATATCGCCGCCAGTGCGCCGCTGAAGGCAAACAGCGGCAGCGATACCGCCAGCGGTAATCCGAGCGGCACTAATAATGCCACTGTTCCGCCGATCGCGGCACCGCCGGAGGATCCTAATAACCACGGCTCTGCCAGCGGATTGCGGAATACTCCCTGAAAAATGGCACCGCTTAATCCCAGTAATGCGCCGGTAAATCCGGCGGTAATCACACGCGGTAAACGCCATTCTGTTAATAAGCGGGATGTCAAATCATCACTGTAAAACAGGGCGCTTACCACCTTCAGCGGACTTTCCCATGTATGTCCCGCACAGGCGGAGAAAATAAATGCGGCGAAGAAAATGAGTAACAGACTGACTATTTTCACTGTCTCAGGCTCCATTGCTCAAAGATGTCAGACATATATTCAATGCCATCAATAATCCGCGGGCCGGGAATAAGCACATACGCACTTTTGACCGGATAAATATCATTATTTTTAACAGCTTTCATTTGTGACCAGCCGGGAAGTGTCAGTAAATCCCGGATTTTGTCTCCGGAAATGGTGTACAAAATAATATCCGGGTCGGCGGCGATAACCACTTCCGGAGATACCTGTTTCAGCGCCGGTCCGGCCTGTTTATATTCCTCCAGCGCCAGGGTTCCGCCCGCTTTTAAAATGGAATCGGCGGTGTAACCCGGTGTTTTTTTATACACCTGCGGCCTGGCAACCAGTAATAACCCGTTACTGACCTGACCGGTGATCATAATGACCCTTGGTGCGCGGTAACCTGCGGGCTTTTGCTGAACATTGTGCAGCCGCTGTTCTATTTCTGCCGCCACCTGTTCGCCTTTTTCCGTTGTTTTGGTGACCTGTGCCACCAGACGGATATTATGAATAATTTCCTCAATACTGTTTCCCTCCAGCACCAGCACAGGAATGCCGAATTTACGCAGCGGTGTTAATAACTGATGCGTGGCCTGGCGGGCAGGGGTCATAATCACCAGATCCGGTTTCTGTTCAATGATCCGCTCAAGGGAAAACCCGAGGCGGCCGCCGATTAACGGTTTATTTTTGATTTCATCCGGGAAATAGGTGTAGGCATCAATACCGGCGATATTGTCAGCCAGTCCGAGGATCGCCACAATTTCGGTATTTGATGAAAAGATAGTCACAATACGCTGCGGTTTTTCGTTCAGCGTGACCGGCGCAGATAATTGCGCCATCATACTGAAAGCAGGCAGAGCACGGCACAGGGCCATGCTCAGAGTGATAATTATAATCAGGACTTTCATTATTGCCGGTTAAAAACGGTATGTCACACCGGCAATAAATGACCGGCCCGGCATAGAGGTTCCCAGACTGCCGTTGGATTTTGACGGCAGCATAATATACGGGTCTTCATCCAGGGCAAAAAATACCGGATGCTCGTTTTTATCCAGAATATTGTCTATCCGTCCGTACAGCGTCAGTGACTGGCTGATATCCACATCCGCCTGAAGATTCCAGACCATAAACGGCGCTTTGCGCATCACATAAGAAGAATAAGGGCGGACATCCGGGATAATTCCTTCCTCTGTTTTATACCACATCGGTCCGCGCAGAATTCCCTGTAACTGGAGGCTCCACGGATAACGGGCATTGGTAAAATAAAGCTCGTTAATAAACGCCGCCTGATACTGATACATGCGCTGAACTTTATTACTGTTATTGATTGCGGTTATTTTGGCGCCTTTATCTTCCATATCGAAATTCCAGCTGCCGTTTAAACGCATGACCCAATCCCAGTCTGTCTGCCAGTCAAATACACGGTTAACGGTGGCACGGCTGTTAATTTCCAGCCCGCGTACCACAATATCATCGTCGCTGTTGGCGTACTGATAGACATTCGGTGCCAGAACGTTGGTCTGTATTCTGTTCTGAATCGTATTTTGGAACAGGGCAATATCGACGGAATTCAGGGAATCACCAAGTGTCGCGCCCACTTCAAACTGACGGTTACTTTCCGCTTTCAGGGAACTGTTGCCCAGATATTGCGTACCGGACAGCGTAATATAATCCGCGCCCAACTGTGTGGCGGTCGGCGCACGGTAGCCGGTGGCGACAGAGGATTTCAGGTTCAGCCAGTCATTGACCTGATAGTTGGTACCGAGACTCCAGGTTAACTTATTATATGAGGCACTGCCGGTGAACTGATTATCCAGGTTCGGTGTTTTATCGAAATTGGTTTTCCCGTAGGTATAACGCATCCCGCCGCGGATTATCCAGCTGTCATCAAATAAACTCTGCCGGTCATCAAAATAAACGGCATACTGATTTTCAGTCTGGTTATTATCATACGGCGCGGATTGTTTCAGCGGGTTGCCGCTGACACTGACCTGATCCCGTTCTGAACGCAGACGGCTGTATTCGTAATCCACCCCTAATAACAGATCGTTCTGCTCATGGAGTTTAATCACCGGCTGGAATTTCACGCCGTAAATATCCAGTTGGCGGCGGTTATGATCACTGCGGGTTTTTGCGGTTAACGGTGATGCCCAGCGGAAATTATCCACATCCTGCACAAAATAGGCGTGGCTGTTCATTCTGAAAATACTGTCGTCAGTGCCGTTTTTCCAGACCACATCCGCTGAACGGTTATAACGGGTATCTTTGGCGTAAATATTCCCGGTTGATCCCCGGAAACCGCCGTCATAAATACCGTCAGTCCGCAGTGACACATCGAGCAGGTTACTTTCGTTGATCTGCCAGCCTAAATTACCGCTTAAACCAAAGCGTTCCCAGTTGGTATTTTCCTGTTTGTGGCCGCCTTTCCCGGAATGGTAATCATCGCGGCGTCCAGCTTCAAACCCGACATAGCCGTAAATATCGCCGTCATCATTCTGAAAACCATAGCCGCCGTAAGTCTGTGCCAGTCCCCAGGATCCGGTTTCTGCTGAGATTTTCCCGCCTTCGTCGGTTAATCCGTTTTTCAGGAAAATATTAATCACGCCGCCCATCGCCTGGGAGCCGTAAATAACCGAAGAAGGGCCCCGGATAACTTCAATCCGGCTGACATCTTTCGGTGATAATTTGGATAAGTTCGCGGTTCCTGCCCGGCGGCCGTTAACTAATACCAGCACCTGTCCGGCAAAATCTTTTCCCTGACCATCCGTTGCAGCACCGCGGATATTAATGGATGTCTGCCCGGGACTCCATTCACTGAAAAAGCCGACGCTGTTCTGTGCCAGTAATTCGGTCAGACTTTCCGCCCGTGAGCGTTCAATCTGGTCGCTGTCGATAACCTGGGTGGTAACGGTGGATTTTCGCTGCTGTTCTTCACGCCCTGAAGCGGTGACGATTAGTGTGTCACTGTCCGGATCCTGTTTTGCGGTATTTTCCGCCCCGGCGGAGAATTGTGAATATGACAGGATCAGTGAAACCAGTGCCAGTTTCCTGCTGTTTATTTTCATTGTTAAAAACTCATTTTTATATAATGCCTGACCAAAACACCGGCTGTTACCGGTGAATTTCCCTGAAACAACTTTTCTGAAACAAATAACATCAAGTGTTAATGCGATCCGTTTTCATCTTAAGAAAACAGGAAAGGCTAAGTCACTAAAAAATATGACTAAAAGTCCGAAACGGGAAAGCGGTCAAGGTAATTGAAAATAAACCGTTATAATCACATGGGTGAATTATAAAAAAGGTGAGCAGATGTTGAAAATATGCTGCGTTGTTAAAAAGTCGGCGGCACCGGTAGCGTTGCCGCTTTTCCGGATTGGCGGTTTAATTCTCTGTTGCGCCAGAAGATTTACGGTCCCGGTTATCAGTGCGTTGTGTTCCTTACCGTCTAGTGTCTGAACAGGGTAAGAGAGTGTTCACCGCCGGGACAGCAGATATATCTGATAAGAGGTTAACTATCCTTAACTTGATTTTGCGCCATAACGGCGAATAATGGGGCGGGTAAAATTCACAGATACACGCAGTTGTTTATTCCCCGGGGTTTCTTCATGGTCAGTGGTTTATTTATCGGCATCCTGTTCGGCGGATTGCTCCAGTCAGGTCAGTTCTGTTTTGTTTCCGGATTCAGAAACATTCTTTACCAGCGAAATACCCGGTTTCTTACCGCACTGCTGATTGCGGTCACTATTCAGTCCGCAGGTTTCTTTGCTCTGGAATCCGCCGGATTATTACATATACCGGAAGGAAATCTGCCAATCACCGCAACACTTGCCGGTGGTCTTTTATTTGGTGCGGGCATGGTACTGGCCGGTTGTTGCGGCAGCGGCGCATGGTTTCGTTCCGGTGAAGGATTAACCGGTACCTGGATTGCCTTATTTGCCTTTGTTGTTACCATGGCGACCGCTCAGAAAGGCAGCCTGAAACATTGGTTTGAACCCTTATTACAGCATCCCGCACAGCCGGATACGATTTATAAAACACTGGATATCTCTCCGTGGTTTCTGGTCGCGTTTTTAATTATTCTCACCGCCGGATTACTGATTTATCAGCATTATCATCCCCGTTATACGCCACCTTCACAGGGACGCTTTAATTATCTGCCGCTGAATATTACCGGTATGCTGATCGGTATTCTCGGGATTATTGCCTGGGTTTTCAGTGCTGAGGCCGGACGTAATTTTGGCTATGGCGTTGCTGTTCCTTCCGGCAATGTTATTCAGTATCTGATCACCGGACAGCAGCGTTATTTTAACTGGGGAACCTTATTTGTTATCGGTATTTTCGCCGGTTCAATGATAAGTGCGGTTATCCGCAAAGAATTCAGATTAAGACTTCCGCCTGATGGTATTACCGTCGTTAAACGCCTGACCGGCGGGATTGTTATGGGAGCAGGGGCAACACTGGCAGGCGGCTGTACCGTCACGAATTCCCTTGTGGCAACCGCTTATTTCTCCTGGCAGGGATGGATTTCCACATTCATGATTATGGCTGGTGTTTGGATCACCAGTTATTTTTTCCGTTCAGGGCAATGTCGTTTATAGGATCACATATGAAAACAAAATCACTCTTTCTTCTGATACCGTTATTACTCTCAGGTTGTGACCAGACGGTGGTAAAAGAGATCGGCATTGAAGAATTGTCGGAGAACCTGAACAATCCGGAATACATTATTATCGATACCCGGCCGGACAGTTTATATTTCGGTTTTAAAGATAAAGGCGCGGCCCGCGGCGGCCATATTAAAGGTGCGATGCAGTTTACGACCGGCTGGCTGGATTTTATCGATGAGAATAAATTTGATACGTTTGTCGAAGAAAAGGGGATTTCCAAAGAAAAAACCCTGGTATTTTACGACAGTGACCCGGATTCACTGGAACGTATTACTGCTGAATTTGCTGCCAAAGGTTTTCAGGTCAGGGCATTTAAATCCTTTATCCAGTACAGCAATTCTGATCTGCCGATGGATAAATACCCGAATTACTTTCTGAGTGTTTCTCCCGCCTGGGTTCAGGCCGCACTGAACGGTGAAAAACCGGAAAGTTATACCAGTGATCAAAAACCGGTGATATTTGAAGTGTCGTGGGGGGATGCGGAGCAATCAAAATCCTATGCAACGCATATTAAAGGTGCTTTCCATTTTAATACCGACTGGATAGAAAATGCGCCGGTCTGGAATTTATCCGAACCTGACGTTATCAAAAATAATCTGCTGAAAAACGGGATCCGCAAAGATACCCCGGTTGTCGTCTATTCTGAAAATCAGATGGCAGCATTGCGGGTATTATGGGCGCTGAAATGGGCGGGTGTTGAGGATGTCCGTTTCCTGAACGGCGGTTTAAATGTCTGGACTGATGCGGAATTACCAACAGAAACCACCCTGAATATTCCGGTACCGGTTGCGGATTTTGGTGCGGAAATTCCGGTTAATCCGCAGGTCACTATTGCCATGCCGGCAGAAGCCATACAGGGTCAGAAATCCGGCCTTAAACTTATCAGCAACCGGACATGGGATGAACATACCGGCAAAATCTCCGGTTATGACTATATTCCGCGCAAAGGTGAACCGGCCGGGGCAATATGGGGATTCGGCGGTAAAAATTCGAATGATATGTCCGATTACTATGACCCGGACGGCACATTACGTAATCCGGAAGAGATTTTTGCTTTATGGAAAACGCAGGGTATTGAACCGACAGACCAGGTCGCGTTTTACTGCGGCACCGGCTGGCGGGCAAGTGTTTCCTGGTTTATGACCCAACTGGCGGGCTGGGAAAACAGCCGGATTTATGACGGCGGCTGGAATGCCTGGCAGATGGATCCGACATTACCGGTATTAAATAATATTCAGAGCCAAAAACCGGCAGCACTGAATGATTATGGTGAAATAATCAAAAAACTGGGACAATCCTGTAAAAGCTGATTTAACTGAAACACTGGTTTCCGCAGAAATAACGGAAGCCGGTATTATTGGTTATTTACCATGGACCTTCCGGCCAGATGCTGTCTGTTTTTTTGGCAGCATCATCATCCAGTGAATCGAGATATAAATTCTCAACCTCGGTACGGGCCCAGGGAGTGCGGCGGAGAAATTTCAGACTTGATTTTACACTGGGGTCATTCTTAAAACAGTTAATATTGATTAACTTACCCAGCTTTGCCCAGCCATATTTTTCGACCAGTGCATTAACCTGCATTTCGAGAGTAACGCCATGCAGCGGATCGTTGGATTTGTGGGCTGTCATGAATGAATATCCTGTTATTTTGCCTGAGCCGGGAAGAATACCGCAAACGCCGGAGTATGACAATTATCCCTCCCGGCAGACTCATTCCGTATTACTTCAGGATCTGCATTCTTCCGTTAGTCACCTTACCTTCACTGACTAATTTTCCGGCAGTATCGAATTGTTTAACTGAGCCGGTAAGGGCACCGTTTTCCATTGTACCTTGTATATAGACCCCATTACTGGCGGAGTCGTGATAATATTTGAACGGGCCATATAACCGTCCGTCACGGACAGTTACTACTGACAAAAACCACCATTACCGTTAAAGATGGCATATTTAAATTGGGGTAGTGACGTGTATCAGAGTGCCGGTGCCCATGAATATCGTTTAACATAATATACATTATGCGAACTAAAGTATGAAATAACGAAATCTGTTATTCCGCCAGGCTAAATCATGCTGGTTCATTTATCGTGGATAACGATTTCTTGTCTCCGACCGTCCGACAACTGAATCACTATAAGCCCACGAATCTCCCCGCAAAAGTTATTGACCCGCACTTGACCCCAAACAAAAATATGACAGCGCATTGCTTCTATAATTATCCGCTTATTTCCTCATATAGATGTGGTCACATGGTTAACAAACTGAATCTTAACTGGCCTGAATTTTTAGAAAAATACTGGCAGAAAAAACCCGTTGTACTGAAAAATGCATTTCCTGATTTTGCCGACCCTATCACGCCGGATGAACTGGCCGGCCTGGCTATGGAGCCGGAAGTTGACAGCCGCCTGGTCAGCTTCATTGATAACAAATGGGAAGCGAGTCACGGTCCGTTTGAGGACTACAGCCAGTTAGGTGAAAAAGGATGGTCATTGCTGGTACAGGCTGTCAACCATTGGCATATGCCGGCTGCGGAATTGGTAAAACCGTTCCGCGTGCTGCCTGAGTGGCGTCTTGATGACCTGATGATTTCCTACTCAGTGCCCGGCGGTGGTGTCGGACCACATATTGATAACTATGATGTTTTCATTATCCAGGGCATGGGCCGCCGTCGCTGGCGTGTGGGTGACGCCCTTCCCATGCGTCAGTTCTGCGCACATCCGGCATTACTGCATGTCGACCCGTTTGAGCCGATAATTGATGTGGAAATGGCGCCGGGCGATATTCTGTATATTCCGCCGGGATTTCCTCACGATGGTTTCACCTTCGAAGATACCATGAACTATTCTGTCGGCTTTCGCGGACCGACCGGACGTGATTTGCTGAGCAGTTTTGCAGACTACGCTCTGGAACAGGATCTGGGTGGCGTCAATTATGGCGACCCTGACCTGAAAGTACGTGAAAACTCAGGTTCAATGGAATCTTATGAGGTTGAACGCCTGCGTGCCATGATGATTGAAATGATCAACAAGCCAGGTGATTTCGAACAGTGGTTAGGCCGTTTTGCAACTACCCCGCGCCATGAGCTGGATATTGCACCTTCGGAACCGCCGTATGAGCCGGAAGAAGTACTTAGTGCTCTGAATGCCGGTGAAAAACTGATACGACTGAGCGGACTGCGTGTTCTGCGTATCGGGGAACATTTCTTCGTTAATACCGAAGGCTGGATGACCACCGAAATTAAAGGTGCGGATACATTGTGCCGGTTAACCGAAGTCGGCGTGAATGAGCTCGGTGAAGCACTGGAGAACCCGGTTTTTGTTGCGGAATTAACCGAATTTATCAATCAGGGATATTGGTATTTCGACGAATAAGTCACATCAGCCCGACAAGATAAAACACCCGCTGACGGGTGTTTTGTCTCCGCGTTTCAAAAACCTCTCGTTCACTACGCTCAGCCATGATAAATTGGCCGGATGTCCATCCCCAAATATTTCCTTTTTTGTGAGATAGTTCAATGAGTAAGAGTGGAAGAAACTATACAAAAGAAAAAATAAGACAGCGCCATATAGCAAATAAAAAAAGAAAACACCCTATTCGTCTTTTTATCAAAAGTTGGGATTTTTGGGGTAAATCCTGCCTTGGCCTTTTTGTTTTTGGCATGTTTATTTATTCATTAAATGATAATGTAACCATTCATTTTTTATGGATAATCTATGCCTGCATTTGTTTACCTTTATTTCCGTTTGCTAAAAAATGCAGTGATGATGTCCTTCGTCATTATTTTTCAGAATCAACATTTGAGGATGTTATTAATGGTAGTAGCCCCCGGGGGCTTGGCGGATTGTATCTGATGCTCATTATTCCGTTTGTCATCCCACTGGCAGCGGGATACTTTATATATCAGATTATAAATTACAAATAAAATCTATCGTTATTTAATCATGTCCATCTGTATGATCTGAAAATAACCGGAATCGCCGGAAATCCACACCATCATAGTTAACAGAACCATCCGGCTGAAATCCGTAACGTGTTATAAACCGGGAAACTTTCCGGGATAATGGTAATAAAATGGTGATACTGGTTAAGTGTATTTCATCAAATGCGTGGCGGATAATTTCATCACAGATGATTTTTCCCGTTCCCCAGAAATCAGGATGAAGTACCAGCGCCAGGTCAGCATCATCACCTTCTTTCTGAAGCCCTCCCCAGCCTGCAAATACATCGTCGATCACAAATGCCCAAGGGCCATATCCATTTATTTCCCACTGAGCGTCTTTTTCTTCTGCCCAGTTGCGGCTTTTTCCATCATCAAAATCCGGACTACCCAGCGGCATTTGCTGTAACACTTTCGGGTGATTGTTCAGTGCGGTAATATCGGCCGGTTTTATCTGAGTGAGCCGTTTAAATTCTAAGTGCATAGTATTCCTTTTATTTTGATACTCTGATTGTACCTATTATTCAGTAAAAATCAGCTGAATAACAGGTACAACATATCTTAACTTACAGCCACATTCCGAAACGGCGGATATAAATACCCTTCATGATTTGTGCCAGACCGCAATAGCTGACCAGCGTAGCAGCAAGCCACGGGAAATATTCCCACGGTAACGGCTCAAGCCCGATATAACTTCCGATTGGTGAAAACGGCAGCCAGATCCCGATGGCCATAACAATCCCGGTAACCAATAATACCGGCAGTGTTGCTGTGCTCTGAATAAACGGGATCCGTTGTGTTCTCAGCATATGCACGACCAGCGTTTGTGATAATAACCCCTCAACAAACCAGCCGGAATGGAATAAAACCTGACTGTCCGGACTGTTTGCCCCGAAAACAAACCATAATAATGCAAAGGTGGTGATATCAAATACAGACGATGTCGGGCCAATCCAGATCATAAAGCGCCGGATATTGCCCGCATCCCATTTACGGGGTTTGCGCAGGAATTCTTTATCCATTTTATCCCACGGCAGCGCAAGCTGAGACATATCATAAAGCAGGTTCTGAATCAGTAACTGAATGGCCAGCATCGGCAGGAACGGAATAAAGGCACTGGCGATAAGAACAGAAAATACATTACCGAAGTTAGAGCTGGCGGTCATATTCAGGTATTTAATAATATTACCGAATGTCTCGCGCCCTTTAATGACACCCTCCTCCAGAACCATCAGATCTTTTTCCAGCAGGATAATATCCGCGGATTCTTTGGCGATATCCGTTCCGCTGTCCACGGAAATTCCGACATCCGCGTCCCGTAATGCCGGCGCGTCATTAATGCCGTCCCCGAGAAAACCAACGGTATGTCCGGCGGATTGCAAAATCCTGACCAGGGCTGATTTTTGCAGCGGCGTCAGTTTGCAGAAAATAGTGTGTGTTTGCGCCACCTGTTTCAGTTCCTCATCACCGAGGAGCGCCAATTGATCACCACTGATACTCATCGAGGCATCCAGCCCGACTTCACGACAGATTTTTGCTGTGACAACCGCATTGTCCCCGGTCAGTACTTTTACGGTTACCCCGTTATGCTTCAGTGCTTTAAGAGCTTTTGCCGCACTGTCTTTCGGCGGATCCAGGAAGGTCAGAATTCCACATAAAATCATATTTTGTTCACTGTCTGCGGAGAGCGGCAATCCCTGCTCTTTGCTATCCAGAACCCGCTCTGCGAGCAGCAGTACTCTGAATCCGGTCTCATTGTAATGATTGACCAGCGCCATAATGGCCTGTTTTTTCTCATCATCCGCAGGAGAAATATGATTTCCGGTCCGGATCAGAGAACAGCACGCCAGCATCTCTTCCGCCGCACCTTTACAGATAAGCAAGGCGGTACCATCCGGTTTTCTTACTGATACAGACAGACGTCTGCGGACAAAATCAAACGGCAGTTCGTCAATTTTCTGATAACTGTGCAGAGATTCTGTTTCGGCTTTGCCGCGCCCGAAACGGATGATCGCCTGATCCATCAGGTTACGTGTGCCGCTCTGGTGAAAGCTGTTCAGCCACGCCAGTCCCAGTATGGCTTCATCGGTATTACCCTCCGTATCAAGATGATGCTCGAGGATAATATTGTCCTGTGTCAGCGTTCCTGTTTTATCCGTGCACAGGATATCCATCGCACCAAAATTTTGTATTGCATTCAGCCGTTTAACGATAACTTTTCGCCGCGACATTGCAATTGCACCTTTTGCCAGGTTCGAACTGACAATCATCGGCAGCATTTCCGGGGTTAACCCGACTGCGACAGCAAGTGCAAAGAGCGTGGCATCAAACCAGTCGCCTTTGGTAAATCCGTTAATCAGCAGGACAACCGGCACCATCACCAACATAAAGCGAATCAGCAGGATACTGACACTATTCACCCCGCGATCGAATGAAGTTTGTGAGCGAGTCCCGACAATGGATTTTGCCAGTGAGCCAAAATAGGTTTTGTCACCGGTTGCCACCACAACACCCAGTGCCGTGCCACTGGCCACATTGGTGCCCATCAGGCAGATATTGCCGGATTCCGTCAGTGACTGACCGTTTTCTGTTATCGTTGCGGCATCTTTTTCATGGATATCTCCCTGGGTATCATATTTTTCCACCGGAACCGATTCCCCGGTCAGAATGGCCTGGCTGATAAAAAGATCACGGGAACGAAGCAGCCGCAAGTCCGCCGGTATCATATCCCCGGCGCTCAGAACTACTATATCCCCCGGAACCAGACATTTTACCGGCAGTTCTGCCCGGACAGATCGTCCTTTTTTACGCCGGAGTACTGTGGCAGTGGTTTTTACCAGTGATTTCAGGGCTTCTGCGGCTTTGTTGGTCCGGTATTCCTGCCAGAAACGCAGTACCACACTCAGAAAAACCATCGTTCCGATGATCAGTACACCGGTGAGGTCAGTGTCTTCGCCCTGTTGCAGGGGGATCAGATAATCCGTCATAAAGCTGATAACGGCCAGCGCCAGCAATACATAAATAAACGGATTATGAAATGCGGAAATAAACTGAATAAACGCGGGAGGTGCTTTGTCATGTGCCACCACGTTTTCCTGATGTTCTATCAGGCGGTCAAGGGCATCAATTTCATCCAGCCCCAGCATATCAGAATGTAATTCTGCTAATGTTTCGTCTGGTGTTTTTGCAGCATATACCGCCGCAGGGAAAGTATTATTATCGCGCACAGCCGGAGTGACAGTGCGGTTAACGTTGACAGTCATGGTACGATTCCTTTTATTTCCTCAGATAAACTGAGTCATTTATTTTTCACCGGACTGTCTGATTTAATAGTTAATTTAAATAACTGTCATGATAACGGACAGCCCGGGAAATGATATATTTCCGGGTCCGGGTGGTGTGTCCATATATTCCTTATCAGCAAAAGATAGCCTGTACGCTTATTCATAAATGAATACGTACTGTGAATTTTTTAATAAAAAGCCATGTCCCTTCCGTTCTGAATAAACGGAATAGCAAGATACGGTGCACAAGCATGGCAATTTAAATTGAATTAACCGAAAAATAATCAGTTAGGAGGGAATAACGCCAGCATATAGAGATTCATGATAAATCCGTCCTTTCGGGCCTATCCCGTGAAAGATAAGCGAAATTAAATAAGGAAGTACCATTTACAGAGGGAGGTACTGCCGCAGTATTACTGCCGGCAGTCAGAGGAAAACAGAATTACCGGCAGGATCAATGTATTTTGATAAATAATCTATGACTGTCCAATTACGTGTTCTCCGCAAGAAATAAACACATGAAGTATATTCCCGTAAAATCACAAAGTAAATCGTTTTCTCTGAGGGGAAAACAATATATATAATAGTATTATTTAATTAAACAACACACTGATTTAACAGCGTATATACGATAAAACAGTATCCCTTTTCACTGTTTATAAATATCCGGTCTGACAATCTGCCAGATATAATTTTCCCGGTTGACCGGGCTGTAACCCGATTTTTCATATAACCACGGGGCTGACGATGTGACCAGCATAATGCGTCTCAGCCGGTTCATCACCGGATGTGACTGACAGCACTCCATCAGCCAGCGGCCGAGTCCTTGTTTCTGATATTCCCCGATAATATAAACATCACAGAGATACCCGAATGTGGCCCCATCGGTGACAACCCGTGCAAAACCGATTTGTTCTGTACCGGCAAATAACCCGAAACACAGGCTGTTCAATATACTTTCATTAACCAACTCCCGGCTGATCCCTTCCGCCCATGCGGAATGCGTCAGATAGTCATGAATTTTACCGATATCCAGCCTGGTGATATCTGTTGTTACGGTATAGTGCCGGTCATGCCATTCGTGAATGCTTTTCATAACATCATAAATCCATCAGATAGGTAATGGTGTCTCTGACCGTCATCAGCGCGGATTCCAGGTCATCATACGGCAGTGTGCTGACCGCCACACGGATAGCCTGCGGGATATCGCGGGTGACGGCATAAGATTCCGCCGGGCTGACGGCAATATTGGCCGCTCTCAGGCGGCTGATAACCGCATCGCAGCGTACATTTTCCGGTAACGGGATCCACAAAAAATAGCCGGCCGGATGTGCGATATGGGGTAAATCAGCAAAAATCCGGCTGACAATTTTTTGCCGGGCTTTGGCATCGCGGCGCTTTTTCTGTTCCAGTTTTTCGGCTTCGCCCTGCTCCAGCCACTCACGGACAATACCGGTCATCAGTGCTGGTGTATTCCAGGTAGTGATGCGGATAATTTTTTCCAGCTCAGCAATATATTCCGGAGGAGCAACAATTAATCCGACCCGCAAGCCGGTGGCGATATTTTTGGAAAATCCGGTGACATAAAATGTGATATCCGGCGCCAGTTCTGCCAGCGGAGCCGGTGCTGGTTTCTGCAGAAAAGCATAAGAGCCGTCTTCTATCAGAAAAAATCTGTTTTCCCGGGCAAGGTTTATCAGTTTCCTGCGGGATGTCAGATCCATCACCCAGCCGAGCGGATTATGCAGTGTCGGCATGGTGAAATAGCCGCGGATTTTCCGCTGGCGGCATAATTGTGCCAGCGCTGCCAAATCCGGGCCTTCCGGGGTAACCGGCACCGGAACCAATTCGATATGACAGGTTTGTGCCAGTGCTTTAAACCCGGGATAAGTCAGTGCATCCGCCGCAATTACATCACCGGGGCTGAACATGCTCAGAACAATGGAAGCCAGACCGTGCTGGGCTCCGCTGACCATGACAACAGTATCCGGGTCAACGGCAGAAAAACCACGCAACTTCAGGTGATCAGCAACAACAACCCTCTCCTGATGCCGCCCGGCGTGAGGCAGATAATGCAGCAGACTTTCCAGATCGCCGCTCATGGATAACCGGCGCAGCGTGTGGCGCAGTAATGCGGTCTGTTCCGTGACTTCCGGATAGATAAAGTTAAGGTCATACATTGCCGGAGTGACATCACATTCAATACCGGTAACCGGTAATAAACTGATATCTCTGACAAATGTTCCCCGTCCGGTTTCACCACTGACCAGCCCCTGATTGATCAGTTCCTGATACACACGTGACGCTGTCACTAATGACAGCCCTTCCTGAGCCGCAAAAGCACGATGAGTAGGCAATTGTGTTCCGGCCGCCAGTTCACCGTTACGGATACGGGCAGCAAGGGTATCGACGTACTGTTTATAACGCGGTGTTGCCATACAAATGTATCCATGACAATTTTTTGATTGTCATAATTATCCGCATTACTCTCTGTAATAACAAGACGTAATTAACGGAGTACAGGATGGATAATGCAATAACAACAGTTTCCCGCTCAACACGCGGCTGGATCAACGGTTTTATCGGCGTGCTGATTTTCAGCGGCTCCCTGCCCGCCACCAAGGCTGGTATCACCGGCTTCGCACCGGATTTTCTGACAACCGCCCGCGCTGCGATTGCCGGTATTGCCGCTCTTCTCATTCTGGCCGTTCTGCGCCAGCGTTTGCCTGCTGCGAAGTATCTGTTGTCGCTGATCGTTGTGGCGGCGGGTGTCGTCGTCGGGTTTCCGCTGCTGACAGCCCTTGCTCTTCAGTATGTCAGTTCGGCGCACTCGATTGTGTATCTGGGATTGTTGCCGCTGGCGACGGCACTGTTTGGTGTACTGCGCAGCAATGAGCGTCCGCGCCCGGCGTTCTGGCTTTTTTCTGTCCTCGGCAGCTTGTTTGTGATGGGGTTTGCTTTATTTCAGGGCGGAAAAAGCACCCTGACCGGGGATTTGTATATGGTAGCGGCCGTGTTGCTGTGCGGATTGGGTTACGCGGAAGGTGCCCGCCTTTCCCGGCCACTCGGCAGTTGGCAGGTGATTTGCTGGGCATTGGTGCTTTCTCTGCCGCTGATGCTGATTCTCAGTATTGTTTTCCTGCCGGTGACATTCAGCGGCATACCGGCACAGGCCTGGGGCGGACTGATTTACGTTTCGTTATTCAGCATGCTGATTGGTTTTTTCTTCTGGTATCGCGGCCTGGCGGAAGGCGGTATTACCGGTGTCAGCCAACTACAACTGTTACAACCATTTTTTGGGCTGGTGCTTTCCGCGTGGTTACTGAATGAAACCGTCAGCTCCGTAATGGTTGCGTCAACCTGTGGTGTGATTGCCTGTGTTGCCGGTTCAAAGCGGTTTTCCCGGTGAGGAAAACCATGTTGTGCCCGGTATCTGCCGGGCTGGCTATTTCCGGAATATTAATGGCCGTACGGTGCATTTATTGAAAGTTATGTATTTTGTCTGCGTTATCCTGAGAGCTGACAGAATATAACAATATCCCGCTGACCATTAATTTTACATGGAGATTTTATGAAACTGGGTTCTGTTACAGCATCCCCGGCACCGGATATTTCGTTTTCACCGGATAATTTAGCGGAATGCAGGAAAACTTCTGATGTCAGCCTGATCCGATACTGTGAAAATCTCATATTTAAGGACAGTAACTTCATTCAGTTTTTACGTTTTAATGGTGCGATAGATTTAATTAACAGCACTGATTCCGGTCGCATACTGCTTAATTGTATTGAAACACTGTTGCAATTTAAATCAGAAAAGCTGGTGGTATATCTCACATCATCAGAACTTGCCACTATTCCTCATCGTGTCAAAGATTCAGGAAATGGCCGGGGTACAGGCGCTGATTTGCATTGTCATTTTGATCTGGCAGATCAACGGAACAGCGAAGGTCTGAGTGAAAAACAATTTCACGCATCTGTTTTGTATCATGAATTAGTACATGTACTCCATTATCTGCAAGGTGAATGTATACACATCATTCCTGCTGATTCCCCTGAAAGTATCCGTTATCCTTATTGGGAAGAAGAAGCCAGAACCATTGGCTTCGGTCCTTTTACATCAGAAACTATCTCTGAAAATACTTTTCGTGCAGAAATAGGTGTTCCGCTGAGAATTCACTGGTAACCCACTCCCTTTCGCGATGCCAGTATACCGGCGACAACCAGATACAGCGCAATAACCAGCGGTAAAAACAGTATCGAATCGCTGTAAACCGCCGCTGTCATTGCCGCACCGATTGCCAGTGAAATGCCCGAGATACCGTCGAGAACCGCAATTTTACGGGGCGAATCCGCCAGTGTAATCAATGTATCGATACCCGCACCGTAAAACATTTCCAGCAGAGTGACGCCCAGCACCATCAGTAACAGACCGGGAAGTTCTGCAATACCGGAGAACCACGGAATAAACAAAAAAATGCATAAACCGGTTGCCGCCATAAGCGCGGTAATAATACCCCACTTCTCCGTGAAGTAACGGTATACCGGGATTTGCCCTGCGATAATAACCAGGGTATTAAACAACAAAACCGGTCCTATCAGATACTCAGTGCCGGACCGGATAAGTTCCAGCGGCACAATGACTTCAAAACTGTAATACAGCATGGCAAAAATAATGCTGACCACAGAGATCAGAACGGTGTCTCTGCCGGTGAGATCAGAAAAATGGAGGTAACAAAAACGTTTTCCCTCTTCACTGGGACAAGAACGCAGTTTTGCTGAGAAGAGAATACCAATCATGAAAATTCCGGTCAGAATCAGTAATGCGTACGTAAAAGGCAGTGAAAAAAAGACACACAGTGTAATGAGTACCGGTGCAACAGCAGCACCCGTATTATTCAGCGTCATCCGGACTGAAAAACTTTCGCTGATATTTTCCGCGGTGGCTTTAATATAGTATTTTGCTGCTACTGAAAATACGGAGGTAGCAATACCGTTTGCCAGCATCACCACAAGACACAGGTAAAATGTTTGTCCGATAAATAAAAATGACAGTGACAGTAATTTAAGTAATAGTGAAAAAACAATGGTTTTTCTGCTGTCAAACCGGCTTATCAGCGGAATAATAAAAAAATAGGCCAGTGAAAATGACCAGAATTTAATCGTGCCTAGATACAGAATTTCTTTTTCACTGAGTGTTTTCCCGGCAAAATAAAGTAATGCCAGCGGCATCAATAACCCGGAGCCCAGCGCATTAAAGAAAAAGCAGATATTAATCGCCCTGCTTTTCCGTTCAAAAATCACCCGGTAAATCTGCATCAGCTGAGGTTCCAGCGCTGACAGATAGCCGTGAAAATATTTTTTCCTGTTTCTGTCAGTATGGCATGTTGCCTGACAATATCGGCGGTATTACGAAGCTTTTCCAGATTACTGCTCAGCCGGTCATAATATTCCGGCTCTGGTATACCGTCACTGTTACGGATAATTTCAGAAAATACATAACATATCCGAGATAATACAAACAAAGCATGAAAAATACCGATCATCGGCCGGTCGTCATCACGCAGTGGCGCGGCAAAGACCTCGTCAGCAGGGTTAAGTACCAGCGGATCCCCCGCATTGAGAATATTCAGTGCCGTATGGCCGCATTCATGTGCCAGAATATCAATATAATACGCGACCGAATGTGACGGATGAACATAAGCAAACATCATTCCCCACATATAGAAATTGGTACCGGAACGCATAAAGCGGGAGCCGTCTGCGGTTTCCTGAGTCAGGTATATCTGATGGATAAACCGGTCAATTTCATTGCCGGTTTCCGGCGCGCAGCGATGAATAACGGATAATGCCTGTGTTATTTTTTCCGTTTCCGCTGCTGCCAGTACCGGATCATCACAATAGCCGAAACCAAGTTGTTTATCGTCACGGATAATTTTCAGGATCATCTTTTCTGCTAATGAATGACCAGCAGATGTCAGTGGCGAGATAGTCAGTGATAACGGTGTTCTTTTTCGCATCAACTGATTGAGGTAAGTTACCGCCTCCGCATGTTCATCATCTTCCGCATATTTACCGGCGATATAATGAATAGCGCAATTTTGCCATGACAACGGAACTTCCGAGCTTATTTCGGGTAAATGATAATAGGATAATAAGTAATTAAGTGATTCATAGACTTCATCAGAAAAATACTGATAAGCATACTGATGTTTATAATCAGGAAAAGTCAGATTTATCATATAACAGCTTCCGTCAGACGGATAAACCATGTCCGGATTGACAGACATGGTTTATCAATTAGTTAGTGTATTTATTATTTACTGAATGACCATCCTGATAATGGTGATTTTATTTTCAGTAATTTACTTTTGTCTAATTTTTTCATTATTTCACTTCCTTATTAATAACAGATTATATGAATAGATGTACTGTGCACTCAGATTGCTGTTAAACCCTAGAATAAAAATAACGATTAAAAAACACTTTTTTTAGTCAGTATTATTTTTCTGAATCAGTATCACGGAAATAAGCAGGAATAATGATGAAATAAATAATTGCCATAATATGAAGTATAAAAAAACCACGCTGTGTTTTCACCGCGTGGTTTTATCAATACGGAAATTATCCGGGCACTCAGATCAGTGACAAAAATGTCTTTTTAAAGTCATCGATATCATGCTGTGTGGTTGCCCACGAGGTGCACAGACGCAGACAGGATTTTCCCGGTTCCTGCAGCAGCGTTTCATGGAAAACAAACTGTTTTTTCAGCTTTTCTGCCAGTGCAGAAGGCAGAATAACAAAGACCTGGTTGGATTCCGGCGGTGCCAAGAAGGTAAAACCCTGCTCCGTAAAGAATGCCGCCAGTTGGCCGGCCATGCTGTTGAGGTGTTTGCCTAATGAGAAATAGAGATCGTCAGTAAACAGCGCCAGGAACTGTGCACCAAGCAGCCAGCCTTTTGCCTGAAGCGCGCCCTTCTGTTTGATACTGAACCGGAAATCATCTTTCAGCGCCGGATTATTGATCACCAGAGCTTCCGCCGCGATCGCACCGATTTTGGTACCGCCGATATAGAACGCATCTGTCAGTGCCGCGATATCCTCAATTGTCAGATCACTTTGTGCGGACATTAATCCGGATGCGAGACGGGCCCCGTCAAGATAGAGCCATAACCCGTGCTCATCACAGAAACGACGCAGTGCCTGTAATTCTGCTTTGCGGTAAACCGTGCCGATCTCGGTGGAATTAGTGATATAGACCAGCTTCGGCTGTACCCAGTGCTCATCATTATGTTCGGCAATGACCGGTTTAAGA
Organism: Morganella sp. HSTU-ASny43; assembly: GCF_022819185.1. NCBI lineage: Bacteria > Pseudomonadati > Pseudomonadota > Gammaproteobacteria > Enterobacterales > Morganellaceae > Morganella > Morganella sp. HSTU-ASny43. The sequence continues at coordinate 30,217 of NZ_WSPG01000008.1, read as the reverse complement.
TGATCGGGTGTCAGTTTGCCATCCGGGGAAAAAACAGTGATGACTTTGTGTCCGGTCGCTTCAATTGCCCCGGTTTCATGGGTGGCAATATGGCCGGTGCTGACGGAGATCACTGCCTGATGCGGACGCAGAAAATGGGAAATCGCCGTCAGGTTAGTAATCGTGCCGCCGTTAAAGAAGTGGATATCAGCCTGCGGCTGACCAATCCGCTGTTTAATCAGCGCTGCGGCATCACCGCATAAAGTATCCGTGCCATAACCGTCATGGCGGTGGCCTGCTGTGTCAGTAATGGCTTTTAAAACAGCCGGATGTGCAACTTCATTATAATCATTCTGAAAACGGTACATATGCTCCTCCGATAGTGTGCAGTAATACTATGCTTATACTTACCGGCGCACAATGGCACGGATCGCAGTTCAGTCCGGTTTTACCAGCCCGATCACACCTTCACTGAGGGTAATTTTTCCCTGTGTTTTCAGGCGAAGCAGAACTTTGTCAGTATGACGCCGCGATGTGCCGAGAATGCTGGCCAGCATGTCACGGGGAAGATGGATCTGATGGCCGCTGATTTGTGTCAGCATATAGAGCAGATTGTTTTCGATGGAATCAACCGCATTCATCAGCCGCTGTTCACCGTTGATAAGACAGCGCTTTGCCAGCTGGCGGTTAAGCAGCAGAGACAGGCGGTGATCCTGTGACAGCCAGGACAGAAATGTAGCCGCCGGCATCCGCAGTACACGGCAGTCTGACAGCGCAATCACATCATAACGGTATGCCTGCCGGCAAATCGCCTCCATCTCCCCGAGGAATTCACCACGGTAGCAGAATGTCAGTCCGACCTGCTTACCATTCTCCGCCTGCTTGTTAACAATAAACTCGCCGTCCAGAATGATGTAGACCGCCTGAGCCGGGTCGCCCTGGCAAATCAGATTCTGTCCGTTATAAATATGCAGTGTGGTTACACTGTTTCTGACAACATCCGGTGCATCACGGAGCAGGCTGTCTGCCTCCGGCAGCAGCTCTTCTTCGCTGAATTTCAGCCATAATTCACGAAACGGGGTTGTATTTTGCATGTGCCGTATCTGTCAGGACGGGATAATCAGTGGGTAAACGTTAGCATGGTTAACAACAGGTTTGAACCGGTAAACACCGGTTTTGACGGGCTGCGGATTGCCGGCAGCCCGTCTGTCAGATTACTTCAGCTCGTAGCCGTTCAGATACTGCTGCTGTCTGGTGGTCAGATTATCAAGTGAAACACCCATATCCTGTAGCTTCAGTGCCGCCACTTCACGGTCGATTTCATCACTGACATCATAGACTTTTGCTTCAAGCTCATGGCTGAGCAGATACTCGGCACTGAGTGCCTGAAGAGCAAAACTCATGTCCATAATTTCTGCCGGATGCCCGTCCGCACAGGCAATATTAACCAATGCACCACGGCCCAGCAGATAGAGTGTGCGGCCATTTTTCAGGGTATAACCTTCGATATTCTCGCGGGCAATTGTGACACTGTCACTTAACTGCTGAAGATCGGTCAGATTGATTTCATCCTCAAAGTGCCCGGTATTACTGATAATGGCACCCTCTTTCATCAGGCTGAAATGCCCGGATGTCAGCACGTCACAGCAGCCGGTGGCGGTGATAAAAATATCACCCAGTGGTGCTGCGGCAGACATGGTCATGACCGCAAAACCATCCATTTTCGCTTCCAGGGCTTTTATCGGATCCACTTCTGTGACAATCACTTCCGCGCCCAGCCCTTTCGCCCGCATGGCACAGCCTTTGCCGCACCAGCCGTAACCGGCAACAACCACGGTTTTTCCGGCAATAACCAGATTGGTGGTGCGCATAATGCCGTCAAAAGTGGATTGTCCGGTACCGTAGCGGTTATCAAACAGGTGTTTGGATTGTGCACCGTTAATCGACAGCACCGGGAAATTCAGTGCGTTGTTTTTTTCACGGGCAACTGCACGCAGAACACCGGTGGTGGTCTCTTCACAGGCACCGATCGTGTGTTTTGCATATTCCGGATACAGACTGTGCAGTTCATGCACCAGGTCACCACCGTCATCAATAACAATGTGCGGTTCACAAGCCAGAGTCTGTTTTACAAAGTTGCGGTAAGCTTCCGCATCCGCGCCGTGGATGGCAAACGTATGAATACCGCTGACAACCAGTGCGGCCACAATATCGTCTTTGGTGGACATCGGGTTGCTGCCGGTGACGGACACTTCAGCACCGCCAGCTGCCAGAACCCGTGCCAGATAGGCAGTTTTGGCTTCCAGGTGAATAGAGAGCGCAATGCGTTTTCCGGCAAACGGCTGTTCTTGTGTGAAACGCTGTTCCAGTGCACGCAGCAGCGGCATATGGGCGCGAACCCAGGCAATTTTTTGCTCACCCTGTGGTGCTAAGGAGAGATCTTTATAAATACTGGTAACCATGGCAACTCCTGCATACGGCTTTTATAACGGGATGAGCCACAGTAACCGGAGGTTGCGGGGGTCTCCAGGGCATTTGCCCTGAATCAGAAAAAAAAGACAGCCGGGTGAAAGCTTTGTTCAGCGGCGCGCCTGCACCATAGCAATCAGGCCGCAGACATCCTGCGGGACATTGTCTGTTTTAAGGATCTCCTCCGGCGTCATCCACTGAAAGTCCGGATGTGGTACGGCGGTTTCATCCACCGGACGGCACCAGTACACCATATCAATATGCCAGTGATCGCCGGTTTTCTTGTCCGGGATAAACTCTTTCAGGATCGCCATCGGCAATGGCAGCACGCCGGTTTCCGGCAGTGGTGTGATAAATTGCTGCGCCTGTGTATCCCAGCTGATAATCCGGCATTCCAGTCCGGTTTCTTCGTGAATTTCACGCAGTACAGCATCCTGCGGCTCTTCATTTTCCTCAATATGCCCGCCGGGCGGCAGCCAGATACCGAGCTTCGGATGGCGATGGAGCAGAAAACGGCCGTGGCTGTCACTGACCAGACCGGAAGCGGTAAAATGTTTGATAACAGACGTCATTATTTTTTCTCAGGTTATTCAGGTGATCATGGTCAGAACCACCGGCAGAGTCAACACTGCCACCATGGTCTGAAACGTGATAATCCCGGCCATCAGCTGACTGTCACCGCCGAGCTGACGCGATAAAATATAGGCGGTCGGTGCGGTCGGAATAGCAAAAAAGATCACAAACAGCTGATATTCCAGTTGGGTTAATCCCATCACGGTCGCCACAGCAATCGCCAGCAATGGCATAACACACAGGCGGACAAGGCTGTTAAGGCTGATTTTCAGTGCGGAATAGCGGATAGTCGCCACCTGCAATGCCGCCCCAACACAGAGCAGCCCCAGCGGCAGACTGGCACCGGCCAGCAATCTGGCAAACTGACCGGTGTTATACGGAAGACCGGCACCGGTGACATTCAGGAGCATCCCGATAATACAGGAAATAATCAGCGGGTTTGTCAGAATGGGTAACAACAGGCGGCGCAGCGATAACTGCCGAAATTCAGATAACGCAACCACGGAAATGATATTACACAGCGGAACCAGTACCGCGAGGATCACCGCCGCCACCGCCACACCGGACGGGCCGTAAAAATCATTGACGATGGATAGCCCGAGATAGGTATTAAAGCGGATCGCGCCCTGCAGCAGTACGCCGAATTCTGCCGTTGGTATTCCGCGCAGACGTTTTACCACCGCAAATGCTGCGGTGGCCAGCCCGAGCATAATTACCAGTGCGATTGCCAGTTTCGGCAGTTGCGGGTTATCCAGCGGAGCAACGGCGAGGCTGTTGATAAGCAGCGCCGGAAATAAGATATAGTAGTTCAGCTTTTCCGCGCCGTTCCAAAACCCGGCATCGAAAACCGGCCGCCGCTTCAGAATGCAGCCGAGCAAAATCAGCGCAAACAGCGGCCATAATGTCATCAGAATTGCGAACATCAGCGGAAATCCGGCAAGAAACGTATTCCCGCATCATAACAGGAACAACAGGTTACGCGAGCAGCAACGCCGGTTTTGTATCGCTGATCTCGTTTTTACATTTTATCTGCCGCAGCGCATAAAACGCACTACGTTTTGCCGGGGCTATATGTTAGCCCCCGGCAGACGTAATCACCTGATAAGTGCAGTCAAATGCCGCTTTCTGAATACGGTAACTGTCCTGCGGATCCTGTCGCGAGCGCAGCAGCACATCCCCTTTCATAACCCGCTGTTTTTCACCCCACGGCGCAATAATCACAAACGGTTTTTCCTGCGTGATCACCAGATAATCCATCGGCTCTCCCTGCGGCCGGAAACGCTGCCGGTTGCCGCTGTCAGACGGTGTCAGTGCACTGCCGTAACGGCGTGTAAACGCCGTTTTTTTCACCAGAATTTCTTCATTGCCGGTAGCGTCACAGATGTTCTGTACCACCCAATCCCCGGCTTCCGCCGGTTTTGAACGGGTTTCTTCCCCTTCACCCCGGATAAGGGTCACTACGATTTCACCGGGCACCGCCGGACGGGCGAGAACGTCTCTGGTTTTACGGGCAACACCGGTACGGTTCCCCGCGTCCGCAAATAATTGGTTGCGATCCTGAACCGGCAGCAAATCCAAATCTTCCGCCGGTGCGGAAAACGCAGGCAGCGTCAGGAATAGCAGTCCGGAGAGTATTTTTTGCATCGTCGTTATCCGTTTAGCTGGGAAAATCCGGGTGACAGTGTCACGCTTGCAGGCGGCGAGCTATCACCACCAATACGCCGCAGCAGACGCGTTGCGGCACTGCGGCCCACATCCCGCGATGGCTGGGTGATAAAGGCCACCGGGATGTCATACAGTGCTTCACTGCCGATATCATCAAACCCCACCAGGGCGATTTCCTGAGTGAAATAACTTTCGTTATCCCCCTGTCTGACCGTGTTACCGGTGCTCAGGGCGGCAAAATACGCGCCCAGCGCCGTACCGGTGTTGTGGCAGACAATCGCACTGACTTTGGGGTACTGATACATAAATTCAGATACCCGGCGGATAATATTCTGCTGTTTGTTATCCGTTTCCACTATCCATTCGGTGCGGAACGGCAACCCGTACTGCACCAGTGTCGAGCAGTAACCGCCGACCCGCTCAGCGCGGGTGAGAGAATCACTTTCACCGCCGAAATAGGCAATCTGGCGGTGACCGTTTTTGATCAGGTATTCCGTTGCCATTCTGGCGGCAGAGGCATTGTCCGGGCGGACAACATCAATGCCGGAGAACTCACTGGCCCGGGCCGCGCACACCATCGGGATCTGATAATGATTTATCCGCTCAACCACGTCATTGGTGAGAAATTTACCGCCACCGACAATCACACCGTCCACGCCGTAGCGGATCAGACTGTCCAGAGAGCGGGCAAACCCGGCAGAAGAATTGCCGCACTGAGTCAGAAAAACCTGTTTGCCCTGTGTTTCCGCATATTCACTGACACCGGCAGCGACTTCCGCATAAAACGGTTCGGTAATATCTTTAACAATCAGGCCGATTACATTGGAGATATTGTCCCGCAATGTGGCAGCCTGCTGATTGCGGACATACCCCAGTTCTTCAATTGCCGCGTTGACTTTATCCGCGGTTTTCCGCGAGATCCGCCCTTTTCCGCTGAGCACCAGTGACACCGTGGTCACGGATACCCCTGCCTGCTGCGCCACATCAACTATCGTGACTTTTCTGAGATTCATAACGCCGGATACTTCCTTATGCTCAGGATACTGCGCGGGATTTTACACAAAATCCGATAAAACGTTTTATCTATTTCCGAAATATGGTTGCCAGGTCATGTTTATTTTTTGTGATCGGGCAACTATTATAATTTGGTAAAACGTTTTATCTTATTTTACCTTCACAACACCACACTGACATTTACAGGATACCGTATGAGTAGCCAACCAAAACAAAAAGTCACGCTCTGGGAGTTTTTCCAGGGACTTGGCAAAACCTTTATGCTGCCTGTCGCGCTGCTCTCGTTCTGCGGGATCATCCTCGGCATCGGCAGTTCCCTCAGCAGCCGGGATGTACTGACACTGCTGCCGTTTCTGGATCACACCGTCTTCCAGTTACTGTTCACCTGGATGAGCAAAATCGGCTCATTTGCCTTCAGTTTCCTGCCGGTGATGTTTGCTATCGCCATTCCGCTGGGGCTGGCGCGTGAAAACAAAGGCGTGGCTGCATTTGCCGGGTTTGTCGGCTTTGCGGTATTTAACCTCGCCACTAACTTTTACCTCACTGCCGCTGATATTTTACCGACTACCGACCCTGCTATCCTGAAAGCCCACAACATCCGTGATGTGCTGGGGATTCAGTCAATCGACAGCGGGATCCTCGGTGCGGTTATCGTCGGTATTATTGTGTATATGCTGCATGAACGCTTCAATACCATCCGTCTGCCGGATGCCCTGGCGTTCTTCGGCGGTACGCGTTTTGTGCCGATTATCACCACTCTTGTACTCGGCCTGTGCGGCCTGCTGGTTCCGCTGATCTGGCCGTGGTTTGCTATGGGGATCAACGGATTAGGCAAACTGATTCAGAGCGCAGGGGCTTTCGGTCCGATGATTTTCGGCTCCGGTGAACGGCTGTTACTGCCGTTTGGTCTGCATCACATACTGGTGGCGCTGATCCGCTTTACTGAAGCGGGCGGCACCATGGAAGTATGCGGCAATACGGTTAACGGCGCACTGACCATTTTCCAGGCGCAGCTCTCCTGCCCGGAAACCCAGGGCTTTGCGGCCAGTGCCACACAGTTCCTGTCTCAGGGTAAAATGCCGGCGTTCCTCGGCGGCCTGCCGGGTGCGGCATTAGCGATGTATCACTGTGCTCATCCTGAAAATCGTCATAAAATTAAGGGATTACTGATTTCCGGTGTGGTTGCCTGTGTTATCGGCGGCACAACTGAACCGCTGGAATTCCTGTTCCTGTTTGTCGCGCCGTTCCTGTATCTGATCCACGCAATTCTGACCGGCCTGGGCTTCACCGTAATGGCGATTACCGGTGTCACTATCGGTAACACCGACGGTAACCTGATTGACTTTGTGGTCTTCGGGATCCTCCACGGTATCCAGACCAAGTGGTATATGGTGCCGGTGGTGGCCTTTATCTGGTTCGCTTCTTACTATGCGATTTTCCGTTTCGCCATTACCCGCTTCAATATCAAAACCCCGGGCCGCGATACAGACACCAAAGAAAGCGCACCGGCAACCGGCAGTTCCGCAGGAAAATCCGGCTATGATGTTCCGGCTATTCTGGCGGCGCTGGGCGGTAAAGAGAACATTATTTCACTGGATAACTGTATCACCCGTCTGCGGATGTCCGTGCAGGACATGAGCAAAGTGGATGACGCACAGCTTAAAGCATTGCGGGCGATCGGGGTTGTCCATCTGAATGAACATAACTTACAGGTGGTTATCGGCCCGCAGGTTCAGTCTGTCAAAGATGAACTGGAAAAGCTGATGAAATCCGCGCCTGATTCCGCTCAGCCGGAACCGCAAAACGCCTGATAACTGACACCGCACTGCCTGACAGTGCGGTTTTTCTTTACGGAGAAACTATGTCCTCTCTCTTTTCTGTCCCGGTTGACCGCCACGGCACTTACTGCACGCAATGGGATTTTGTGCAGGATCGCTTTGGTCAGGCGGATTTACTGCCTTTTACTATCTCAGATATGGATTTTGTCACCGCACCGGTGATCCTGAAAGCCATTTCAGAACGCACCGCGCACGGCGTGTTCGGCTACAGCCGCTGGCAGCACAACGATTTTCTCAGCGCTGTTGCACACTGGTTTTCATCCCGCTTTCAGGCGCAGATTGATACTCAGGCGCTGGTGTACGGGCCATCAGTGATTTACATGGTCAGCCAGATGATCCGCCTGTGGTCACAGCCCGGTGACGGTGTGGTGGTGCATACCCCGGCGTATGATGCATTTTATAAGACGATCACCGGTAATCAGCGCACTATTGTTCCCTGCCCGCTGCAAAAAACTCCTGAGGGCTGGTGGTGCGATATGGATGCACTGGGATCCCTGTTTGCAAAACCAGAGACGCGGATTCTGCTGCTGTGCAGCCCGCATAACCCGACCGGGAAAGTCTGGACCCGCGAAGAACTGACCACCATGGCAGAATTGTGTGAACGGCATAATGTGCGGGTGATCAGTGATGAAATTCATATGGATCTGTGCCGGGCGCCGCATCAGCACACGCCGTGGTCTGAAACCGGGCGCGGAGAGTGGGCATTATTCACCTCAGCATCCAAATCCTTCAATATCCCGGCACTGACCGGCGCTTACGGGCTGATTTCAGATACCGCCTCCCGCGAAGCCTATTTTCATCAGCTGAAAGCCTGTGACGGGCTCTCTTCTCCTGCCGTGCTGGCGGTTATCGCTCATATCGCCGCCTACCGGGAAGGTGCGCCGTGGCTGGATGAGCTGCGTGATTATCTCTTTGCTAATCTGGATTATATAAAGCAGCGGCTGGATGCTGAATTTCCGCAGCTGAACTGGCAGGTGCCGGAATCCACCTATCTGGCGTGGATAGATCTGAACCCGCTGAATGTTGATGATAATGCCCTGCAACATGCACTGATTACACAGGAAAAAGTGGCGATCATGCCGGGATATACCTACGGAGAGGAAGGACGCGGATTTTTGCGTCTCAATGCCGGATGCCCGCGTGATAAACTCGCCGCAGGCATGGATAAATTAATTAATGCGCTGAAATCACGCTGATTTTTTTGCACGACCCGGGCGCATTCGCTGCGCCCCGGTTATTCGTGTTTGCCGACCTTATTGCGCAAGGCGCGGCGTAAATAGGAAAACGGTAAGCTGGGACACGACTTATCTGCGGGCCTGCCGGTGTTCACCGCTTCCTGTTTTTCATCCTGAACCGGCTTTTCCGGCGGGATTTTTCCGGAGGTGGTGTTTTCCGCCATATTATTCCCCTTCTTTACTCAGAGCGTCGTTAACCGCTTCTATTTTCCGTACTGCATCATTAAGAATATCGGCAATCTGCCCGAGCTTGGTTTCATCCAGTTCACTGGTGACCAGTTTATGGCGCAGCAGTGCCCGTAAATTCCCCAGAGCCTGCTCGATTTCATCTGATAACAGAGAACCACGGCGGAAAGATTTGGTCTCCTGCAGGCGCTGTGCAATCTGTTCCAGAACATCGGTGTTCTCTTCCAGATGCATTTTACCTTCCGGTGTCAGGCTGTAGCTTTTACGGCCGTTACCGGTGTTTTCCGCGACAATCAGCTGCTGATCTTCGAGCAGGGTCAGTGTCGGGTAAATCACGCCCGGACTCGGTGTATAGAGGCCGGAAGTCAGCTGACCGATAGATTTGATTAACTCATAACCGTGACTCGGTTTCTGGTTAAGATTAGCCAGCATCATAATACGCAGGTCACCATGATCAAGCAGACGGCGAAGCCCTTTTCCGCGACCGCGGTGACGACCGTGGCCTTCGTGGTGCTCATGATGATCACCGTGGCAACCATGTTCGTGTTGTCCGTCATGTCCGTGATGATCACCATGGCAGCAATGGCTGCGGTGTTCGTCGTGACCGTGATGTTCGCCGTGGCAACGATGCCCGTCTTGTCCGTGGCGTTCCCCGTGACGGCCGCCATGACCCCCGCGGCGCTGACGCCCTTCCTGTGAATCACAGGCGCGGTGGCGTAACGCATGAAGAAACATAATAAATTCCTTTTGTGATAAATAGTGATAATCAGCAAAATCAGAATTTAGATATATCTGTTTTGCCTTCAGGAACTACTATAGTCTCCCGGAATAGAAAGATCAAATTAGATATATCTAAAATAGCACTTTTTGTCTTTTAACGGGAATGATTATCACTATCACAGTATAGCAGGAAGTGACCTGCACAATCAGCAAATGGTGCGAAACACCCTGACAGTGCAGGTATAAAGGAAGAAAATCAGAAGTCAGGATTAATCAGAACAATTTTTCCGGTTAAATCGCCGGACTCCATCAGCTGGTGGGCCTGTGCCGCATCCGCCAGGTTAAAGGTATAGTTGACCAGTGGCTTGACCTTTCCTGACCGCAGCAGCGGCCAGACTTTATGCGCAAGATCCCGGGCAATCACCGCCTTCTCTTCCGGCGTCCGCGCCCGCAGTGTCGAACCGGTATGCAGCAGGCGTTTTACCATCAGCGGCATCAGATTCAGGTTCTGCGGATTACCTCGCATCAGGCCAATCTGGATAATCCGCCCGCCTTTAGCCGCAACCTCATAGTTTTTGCTGACATAATCACCACCGATAAGGTCAACAACCATATTTACACCCTGACCGCCGGTCAGTTCCGGAATGACCTGTGCAAAATCCTCTTCACGGTAATTAATGACGTGATCGGCGCCCAGTTGCCGGGCAAGCTCTGCTTTTTCACTGCTGCCGACGGTGGTGTATACCGTGGCACCAAAAGCTTTCGCCAGCATGATCGCCACACTGCCGATACCGGAGGTGCCGCCGTGGATAAGCACACTCTCTTCACTCTGCAGTTTGCCGGTCTGAAAGACGTTCGCCCACACGGTGAAAAAGTTTTCCGGAATGGCTGCCGCTTCCGTGTAACTCAGGTTTTCCAGCGGCAGCGCGATACTGTCATGAACCAGGCAATATTCCGCATATCCCCCGCCCGCAACCAGCGCACACACCTTATCGCCGACCTGGCGGCGTTTGCAGTCTTCCCCGACAGCCACAACGTCACCCGCGATTTCCAGTCCCGGAATCGGGGAAGCATCCGGCGGCGGCGGGTAACTGCCCTGACGCTGGAAGACGTCAGGCCGGTTGACACCGGCTGCGGCGACTTTAACCAGCAGGTATTCTCCCTGTACCTTCGGCAACGGCATCTCAATCGCCTGTAATACTTCCGGGCCACCGTGCCGGGTAATATCAATTGCCATCATCGATTCAGGTAATGCATATGACATCATTACTTTTCCTTAACTTAAACAGTCCCGGTTTTGTAATACCTGTCGTTTTATGACGAATCAGGCAAATTACGGTTTCAGCATAATGCAGCATATCAAAGATAGCACTGCAGGTTTATGACGGTGTATTATGTCCGGCTGCTGCTTTTTTATATTTTTTATCTGTGCCGGACCGTGTTTCTTTTCGTTATTTATTTGTGATTTTTTTTAATGTATCACACCACTTTATAACGTGAAAAGAACGCGTTATTCATATTTAATCCATTTATTAACATACTGATGAGCAGGAAATTGACCTGCATTCCCTCCCTCTGTTATTTTAAACTGGATTATTGAGAGTTTAATCAAATAATTCACATTATGACATCACGAAAAAAGCATAATATGTCAATATTATGCCCCTGTTTTCAGCCCGGTATGACGATATTTAAACTCAGACCACTTACCACTTTTGGTAGTCTGTGATAAAATTGATTCAAATCAATATTATTTCAAGAGCAAGCCTATGATCCCGGAAAAACGTGTAGTACGTAGAATTCAATCAGGTGGCTGCGCGATCCACTGCCAGGATTGCAGCATCAGCCAGCTTTGCATCCCGTTCACGCTCAATGAGCATGAGCTGGATCAGCTCGATAATATCATCGAGCGCAAAAAGCCTATCCAGAAAGGCCAGGCACTGTTTAAAGCCGGAGATGAGCTGAAATCACTGTATGCAATCCGCTCCGGGACCATCAAGAGCTACACCATCACCGAAGAAGGTGATGAGCAGATCACCGGTTTCCATCTTGCCGGTGACCTCGTCGGCTTTGATGCCATTATCAATACCGAGCATCCGAGTTTCGCCCAGGCGCTGGAAACGTCCATGGTCTGTGAGATTCCGTATGAGACCCTGGATGACCTGTCCGGTAAAATGCCTAACCTGCGCCAGCAGATGATGCGCCTGATGAGCGGCGAAATCAAAGGTGATCAGGAAATGATCCTGCTGCTCTCCAAAAAGAATGCGGAAGAGCGTCTGGCTGCTTTTATTTATAACCTGTCCCGCCGTTTTGCGCAGCGCGGTTTCTCCCCTCGCGAATTCCGCCTGACCATGACCCGTGGCGACATCGGTAACTATCTGGGCCTGACGGTCGAAACCATCAGCCGTCTGCTGGGTCGTTTCCAGAAGAGCGGAATGCTGGCAGTAAAAGGCAAATATATCACCATCGAAGATATGGAACAGCTGGCGGCCCTGGCCGGTAAAGTACCTGCACTGCCACAGGATTAGTAATTCCTTCCCCGGCAACATTTTTGGCTGCCGTAAAACGCATCAGACCGGTTTATTTCGGTCTGGTGCGAATATTTCCTACATTCCTGCTCCCGTTTGGTTTATCTTTATAGATACGTATCCAGCCCCGCGAGGAGAGATGAATGTCTGAATATCAGAACCTCTTAGTTGCAATAGACCCCAATCAGGATGATCAGCCGGCATTACGGCGTGCGGTATATATCGTGCAACGCAATGGCGGACGCATCAAAGCTTTCTTACCTATCTATGATCTGTCATACGATATGACCACCCTGTTGTCCCCTGAAGAACGGGATGCTATGCGCAAAGGCGTAATTGCCCAGCGTTGCGCGTGGATCAAACAGCAGGCGCGTTATTATCTGGAAGCCGGCATCGATATCGAAGTGAAAGTGGTATGGCATAACCGGCCTTATGAGGCGATTATCAGGGAAGTTGTCAGTGGTGGTCATGACCTGCTGCTGAAAATGGCGCATCAGAATGATAAGTTTGAGTCTCTGATTTTCACCCCGCTGGACTGGCAGCTTCTGCGCAAATGTCCGTGTCCGGTCTGGATGGTTAAGGATAAAGTCTGGCCGGAACAGGGTTCTGTGGTGGTCGGTGTGAACCTGTCCAATGAAGAATCCTACCATGATGCGCTGAATCTCAAACTGGTGTCGCTGACACAGGATCTCGCAAAACGGATTGTGAAAGACCCGGCAATCCATCTGGTCAGTGCTTATCCGGTGGCGCCTATCAATATCGCTATCGAATTACCGGATTTTGACCCGAATACTTACAATAACGCGCTGCGCGGCCAGCATCTCATCGCCATGAAAGAACTGCGCCAGCAATTCTCCATCGGCGAAGAGTACACCCACGTTTATGAGGGATTACCGGAGAAAGTGATCCCGGAAGTGTGCGGTGAACTGAATGCCGGGGTGGTGGTGCTGGGTATTATCGGCCGGACCGGTATTTCTGCCGCGTTCCTCGGCAATACCGCAGAGCATGTTATCGACCATCTGAAGTGTGATTTGCTGGCGGTGAAACCGGACGGCTTTGTTTGTCCGATCGATACCAGTGATGATGATTAATCCTGTCTCCCGCAGAGGCCACGGCTTCTGCGGGAATTTTCTGCGCGTTCTGCGATAATCAGAACAATGGCGCACACATCCCGTCACCGAGCACTTTCTTCACGTTCTTCTTATTCGGTTTAAATTCACCGACTAATTTATTATCGGAATAAACCTTAAATTCCGCAGCTTTACTGAGCGCTTCAGTCAGATTGGTCCAGGCCGCAGCACCGGCACGGTGTTTGGTGCTGTCCGGTACAAAATATGCTTCGTCGTCAATCAGAAATTCAATCTGCCCTTCCACTTCATGATCACCGGCCGAAATATCAATACTGTGATCGATTGAATTTTCATAATCCTCCGGGTCCGCCCCGACGTTACAGGCAACGACAACGGTCACGCCGGTGTCATTACTGATCCCGTACTCGATAAACCCCTGGCCGAAACCGGATGTCCAGATATTCGGAATGGCTAATGCGGAGGCAGAAAAGAGAAAGAGTGAAACGGCCATCATTTTTTTCATTAATCTGAGCCCTCTGAGTGAAAAAAAGGCGGGTAACGCATTTACCCGCCTTGTGCATTTTATGCTTTTTTACCCGGATTACAGTGCGCGCAGAATAGCGTCACAGCTGGCTTTGGCATCGCCAAACAGCATCTGGGTGTTTTCTTTGAAGAACAGCGGGTTCTGAACCCCGGCATAACCGGTATTCATCGAACGTTTGAAGACAATCACGTTCTGCGCTTTCCACACTTCCAGAACCGGCATCCCGGCAATCGGGCTGTTCGGATCTTCCAGTGCCGCAGGGTTAACGGTGTCGTTCGCGCCGATCACCAGAACCACGTCGGTGTCTTTGAAATCATCATTGATTTCATCCATTTCCAGCACGATATCGTAAGGCACTTTTGCTTCAGCCAGCAGGACGTTCATGTGCCCCGGCAGACGACCGGCAACAGGATGGATACCAAAACGGACTTCGATGCCCTTATCACGCAGTTTCTGAGTGATATCGTGAACCGGATACTGAGCCTGGGCAACCGCCATACCGTAGCCCGGGGTGATGATAACGGAACTTGCCCCTTTGAGCATTTCCGCCACATCTTCCGCACTGATTTCACGGTGTTCGCCCTGCTCTTCATCACCGGATGATGCCGTACCGTCAGTACCGAAACCACCGGCAATCACACTGATAAAGGAGCGGTTCATCGCCTTACACATAATGTAAGACAGGATCGCACCGGAAGAACCGACCAGCGCACCGGTGACAATCAGCAGGTCGTTGCTGAGCATAAAGCCCGCCGCCGCCGCTGCCCATCCGGAATAGGAGTTCAGCATGGAAACCACTACCGGCATATCCGCACCGCCGATAGAGGCGACGAGATGCCAGCCGAAAGCCAGTGCAATCACGGTCATCAGGATCAGGGTGAAGACCTGTAAGCCGGTGCTGTCGGTTTTGACAAAGGTCCATAACAGCAGGAAGGACACCACCAGTGCCGCCAGGTTCAGCTTATGGCGGTTAGGCAGCATCAGCGGTTTGGAGGATAATTTTCCGCATAATTTGCCGTAAGCAACAATAGAACCGGTGAAGGTCACCGCACCGATAAAGATGCCGAGGAACACTTCTGTCAGGTGAATATTGTTCATCACCGCCGAGGTCAGCGCCTGGTTGTGATCCATATAGCTGTTGAAACCGACCAGGACTGCCGCCAGACCCACAAAGCTGTGCAGAACAGCAACCAGCTCCGGCATTTCGGTCATTTCGACTTTACGTGCCAGACGAATACCGATTACCGCACCAATCACCATGGCAACAATAATCCAGCCGATATTGGCAGAATACGGCCCGAAGATGGTGGCAACCAGCGCGATAGCCATACCGGTAATACCCAGCAGGTTACCCCGTTGTGAGGTTTCATGGCGGGATAACCCGGCCAGACTGAAAATAAATAAGATTGCGGCAACAATATATGCCGCTGTAACGACTCCGCCCGACATATTCATTACCCCTTACGAAACATTTTAAGCATACGCTGTGTGACGGTGAATCCGCCGAAAATATTGATACTGGCAATCAGTACCGCAATGAAGGAGAAGAATGTCACCCAGCCGCCGCTGCCGATTTGCAGCAGTGCGCCGACAACGATAATCCCCGAAATTGCGTTGGTCACCGCCATCAGCGGGGTATGCAGCGCATGACTGACATTCCAGACCACGTAATAGCCGACCACACAGGAGAGTGCGAACACGGTAAAGTGGGATAAAAACTCCGGCGGAGCCACGTTGGCCAGCCAGGAGAACAGGATAAATGCCAGTGCCATCAGGCCGTATTTCAGCCACGGTGACATCGGTTTTTCCGGTTTTTTCTCTGCTTTCACAGCGGCCGGTTTTGCCTGCGGTTGTGCGGATACCTGAATCGGCGGCGCAGGCCAGGTGATTTCACCGGCTTTCACTACCGTCAGACCGCGGATCACCACATCATCAAAATCAATGTTGATCTGCCCGTCTTTCTCTTTGCACATCAGCTTCATCAGGTTCACCAGGTTGGTGCCGTAAAGCTGGGATGACTGTGTGGCAAGGCGCGCCGCCAGGTCGGTATAACCGATGATTTTCACGCCGTTTTCCGTGGTGTGGATTTCCCCCGGAACGGTCAGTTCACAGTTACCGCCGTTCTGAGCCGCCAGGTCAACAATCACGCTGCCTGATTTCATCGACTCAACCATTTCTCTGGTGATGAGTTTCGGTGCCGGTTTACCCGGAATCAGTGCGGTGGTGACAATAATATCCACTTCTTTCGCCTGATCCGCGAACAGCGCCATCTCAGCTTTAATAAAAGCTTCCGACATGACTTTCGCGTAACCGTCACCGCTGCCCGCAGTTTCTTCGAAATCAAGTTCGAGGAATTCGGCACCCATACTTTTAACCTGATCTTTTACCTCAGGACGGGTATCAAAGGCACGGACAATGGCCCCGAGGCTGCCTGCCGCACCGATAGCGGCCAGACCGGCAACACCGGCACCGATAACCAGCACTTTGGCAGGCGGTACTTTACCGGCAGCAGTGATCTGCCCGGTGAAGAAACGGCCGAAGGCGTTGGCGGCTTCCACAATCGCACGGTAACCGGCGATATTGGCCATCGAACTCAGTGCATCCAGCGACTGGGCGCGTGAGATACGCGGTACAGAATCCATCGCGAAGACGTTAACACCCTGTGCTGACAGTTTTTCCAGCAGCTGCGGGTTCTGGGCAGGCCAGATAAAGCTGACCAGTGAGCTGCCCGCCTTCATCAGCGGAATTTCATCATCCTGAGGAGCATTCACTTTAAAAATAAGGTCAGACTGCCAGGCTTCCTGTGTGCTGACAATATCAGCACCGGCTTCGCGGTAAGCGTTGTCATCAAAACTGGCAAGATGACCGGCTCCTGTTTCAACAGCCACATCAAATCCGAGTTTTTTCAGTTGTATTACTGTTGCCGGCGTGGCGGCGACCCGGGTTTCACTGGACTGTCGCTCTTTTGGTACACCAATACGCATAATGTTCCCTTATATAAGCTCAAGTGTTTTACGGATGATTGGTCGGACATGTGCGTAAAAAAACAACCAACTGCACAAATTCAGATCAAAAGCACCCTTTTATCCGATATGTCCTAATAAGCTACTGAAAAATGTGATATCGATCCATCTAATTTGTTTGCTGAATGAAATTAAAACGGTATTTATCCGGGCTGAAATTTTTTTTGCCGATAAATGACTATGATTGCATAAATTTATGGTAAAAATAGCTGTATGATTAACAGTCGTTAGATTGCACGATAAATTAAAGCGACAACAAGCACAAATACATGTCATAATTGTGCGGCCAGGATATAAAATTTACAGGTTCAGCACGTTATGAATATTAATTGCGCAAGGCGGAAGGATTTTGTATGAAGCTGAAAACAACGGTCATCGCATCTGCGATGTTTTTTTCATTTACCAGTCTGCTCCCCGCTCAGGCGGCACAGGAATTAACACCGGAACAGGCCGCTCAGTACCAGCCTTTCGAGCGGATTGCAGTTACAGGGCGTTTTAATGCTATTTATGAAGCCGCAGCTGCCGTTTCGCGTAAAGCAGACAAAATGGGTGCCGATGCTTTCTATATCCAGAGCCTCGATGATCTGAACAACAACGGCAATATGCGTGTTGTTGCGGATGTTTACCACCGCGATGCACCACCGGCCGAGGAAAAAGGCTACCGCCAGTTCCGTGGCGTTAATGAATTACCTGAGAAAGATGCTATCGGCCTTCAGCCGTTTGATACCGTCACTGTCAGCGGCTTTTTTGCCAACAGCCCTGATCTGAACGATGCTATCGCCAAAGAAGCAGTGAAAAAAGATGCGGCCTCTTTCTTTATCGTCCGTAATATTTTCACCAACGATGGCGGTAACCAGCTGGTCACTGCATATGTCTATAAAGCGGATGCACCAAAACGTGTACTGCAGACAGAAGAAGCGCTGATCCCTGCGGATTCTGATGCCGGTCGTGCCGCACTGGCTGCCGGTGGCGAAGCTGCCAAACAGGTCGAAATCCCTGGTGTGGCCTCCTCTACTGACACCGCCGGTAACAATGTCGGTCGTTTCTTTGAAACCCAGTCCTCCCGCAGCGGCCGTTATACCGTGACTCTGCCGGACGGCACCCAGGTTCAGGAACTGAACAAGGCGTCAGCCGCTGTTATGGCACCGTTTGACAGCGTAACCTTTACCGGTTACTACACCACGTCACCGGAAGTCTCTTATCAGGTCGCCAAACGTGCGGCAGCCAAAGGGGCGAAATATTATCATATCACCCGTCAGTGGCAGTCCAGCGGCGGTAACGTGACTATCAGCGCTGATTTATTTAAATAATCACCGCCTGACAGTTCACCGGAAAAAGCGTATCTCTGATACGCTTTTTTTATGGCTTTTGTCCGGGGTATTAACACTTTCACTACATTCTTCTGCTGTCGTTCTGATAAACAGTAAATATGCATAATATAATGCAATTAATGCATGATTAAACATTGCATATCCCGCCGTGTATCCGTACAATCAGCGCCAATTTTTGCGTATTCAGTCAGATTGACTGCATGAATACCCTGCTTACCGCATCAGATTTACCGGGAAGGTCTTTTGGATAAGAAACTCAGTTTAACCGCGCTCACCGCATTAGTGCTCAGTTCTATGGTTGGTGCCGGTGTGTTTAGTCTTCCGCAGAATATGGCCGAAGTGGCCAGTCCGGCTGCACTTATTATCGGCTGGTCAATTACCGGTGTCGGTATCCTCTTTCTGGCTTTCGCCCTGCTGCTGCTTTCCCGGCTGCGTCCGGATCTCGACGGCGGCATCTTTACCTATGCCAAAGACGGTTTCGGGGAACTGATTGGTTTCTGCTCCGCCTGGGGATACTGGTTATGTGCAGTGATCGCCAACGTCTCCTATCTGGTGATTGTGTTTGCGGCGTTCAGCTTTTTTACGGATACCCCGGACAATATTGTTTTCGGCGACGGAAATACCTGGCAGGCGCTGATTGGTGAATCTGTTCTGCTGTGGTTTGTGCATTGCCTGGTGCTGCGCGGCGTACAGACTGCCGCCGGTATCAATAAACTGGCAACGTTCGCTAAACTGGTGCCGCTCGGCCTGTTTATCGTACTGGCTGTGATCGCTTTCCGCTGGGATACCTTCCATCTTGATTTCACCGGTGTGGATCTCGGAGTACCTGTGTGGCAGCAGGTGAAAGATACCATGCTGATCACCCTGTGGGTGTTTATCGGGATTGAAGGTGCTGTTGTGGTTTCTGCCCGTGCCCGCCGCCGCAAAGATGTCGGCCTGGCCACAATGATGGCAGTGATTTCCGCACTGACGATTTATATCCTGGTTACCCTGCTGTCAATGGGGGTTGTTGCCCGTCCGGAACTGGCAGAAATGCGCAACCCGTCAATGGCGACACTGATGGTGAACCTGATTGGCGGCAGCGGTGAGATTATTATCGCAGCGGGTCTGATTATTTCTGTCTGTGGTGCATATCTGAGCTGGACAATTATGGCTGCCGAAGTGCCGTTTATCGCCGCACTGCATGGCTCTTTCCCGTCACCGTTTAAAAAACAGAATGCGAATAATGCCCCATCCTCCTCTTTATGGATGACTAACGGTGCGGTACAGCTGGCACTGGTGCTGATCTGGCTCAGCGGCAGTAATTACAATACGCTGCTGACCATTGCTTCTGAAATGATTCTGGTGCCCTATTTCCTGGTCGGTGCATTCCTGGTAAAAACCGCCCTGAGAATGAAAAAACCGGCACTGCTCGGCGTGGGTATGATTGCGGCAATGTATGGCTTATGGCTGATTTATGCATCCGGCATTATTAATCTGATGCTGTCAGTTGTGCTCTATGCACCGGGTATTCTGGTATTTCTCTATGCCCTGAAAAACCGTGAGATAAAAACCACACTGCATTTTATCGAGTGGAGCATTATTGCAGCCCTGCTGATAGCGGCAGTTCCCGCACTCTGGTATCTGGTGCGCTGAAAATCTGAAAACAGGAGCCGGTCACTGACCGGCTTTTTTGTCTCCTCCCCCGCATCCCGCCAATTTTCTCTGCCGAACATAAACAAGCACTGTTGCTTCCTGCGGAGGATTGAGATGAAAACACATTGTATGTTGTAACTAAAATAGTAAAAAACAGAAAAAGGATAAAAGAAAACGGGCGATGATATGCCCGTTTGTTACTACAATCACCAACACTGGATAAATAAACAGCGTTCCGCAAAAACGGCACTTTACCCGCTGATTTGTTCCATTGCCTGAATAATCCGTTTATCAGAAACCGGATACGGCGTTCCCAGTTGCTGGGCGAACAGACTGATACGCAACTCTTCTATCATCCAGCGCACAGCCTCCGCTTCCGGTCTGCGTTTCTCCACCGGTGATAACTTACCCTGCCACTGCTTCCACAGGTTCTGAACATGCTCAATTTTACTCATATTCGCCCTGTCGCGGTTAACGTCAGATACCAGTTTTTCGATGCGCCGCTCTATCCCCTGTAAATAGCGCAGGATATCCGGCAGACGCTGCCAGCCGTGAGCCGTTACAAAGCCCGGGAAGACCAGTCCGCTCATTTGTGCTTTGATGTCAGAGAGCGCAAACGCCATCTGCATATCAATCCGCCCTTTCAGGCGTTTACTGATGGCAAATGTGGTGGTCAGGATCTGCTCCACCAGCTTCGCGATACCGACAACGGTT
The DNA here is from genome assembly GCF_022819185.1 of Morganella sp. HSTU-ASny43. Lineage (NCBI taxonomy): Bacteria > Pseudomonadati > Pseudomonadota > Gammaproteobacteria > Enterobacterales > Morganellaceae > Morganella > Morganella sp. HSTU-ASny43. The sequence goes on along the minus strand of NZ_WSPG01000008.1, from coordinate 9,693 downwards.
TCGTTCAGCTCAGCCCGGACAAACCCCTGTAACTGCGCGAATTTATCTTCCTGCCAGACCACGCCGCCGTATTGTGCGATCAGCTTGTCAACGCCACAGGCGATACAGTCATCAATCAGATCCAGCACTTTACCGTACGGGTTAAAATACAGCCCCAGTTTGGCTTTGTTCGGTAATTTTTCATGCAGATATTTGATCGGCGACGGAATATTCAGCAGCAGTAAGCGCCGCGTTCCCGCCTGCATCGCCAGCTGCTGCTCAAATTCCGTTTCAAAGACCTTAATCCCGACACTCTGCTTTTCATCCACCAGCGCCGGGTAAGCTTTCACCGCATAACCACCGCGTTTTTGCTCATAACAGCCGGGAATATCGCCGAAACGCCAGATATGCGCACCGCTTTGTTCGATACCGTCATCGACCACATCAGACAATGTCTGCTGCACCTGCTCTTTCAGGCTCAGTTTTAAAGCTTCCAGATCGTAACCTTCCGCCAGTTTTTTCTGTTTATCCCCCGTGATACGGAAGGTGATTTTCAGATGTGACGGAATTTGATCCAACTGCCAGGATTCGCGATCAACCGTGACACCGGTCATACGGCGCAGTTCCCGCTCCAGCGCATCCAGCAGTGCGCCCTGCGGCTCAGGTACCCGCTCCATAAATGCGCCCGCATAGTTTGGTGCAGGCACAAAATTGCGGCGTACCGGTTTCGGCAGCGATTTAATCAGCGCAATAACCAGCTCTTCACGCAGCCCGGGGATTTGCCAGTCAAACCCTTCCGGACTGACCTGATTCAGTACCGGCAGCGGAATATGTACGGTCACACCGTCCGCTTCGGTTCCGGGTTCAAACTGATAGCTCAGGCGGAATTTCAGATCCCCCTGATACCAGTAGTTCGGATAATCCTGTGCAGTTACCTGATTAGCATCAGAGCGGATCAGCATGTTTTTCTCATAATTGAGAAAATCCGGTTTCTGTAGCCGTTCCCGTTTCCACCAGTTATCAAAGTGGCGTGACGAGATAATATCCGGCGGCAGACGGGTATCGTAGAAACTGAACAGAGTTTCATCATCCACAAGGATATCGCGGCGCCGGGATTTGTGTTCCAGCTCTTCCACTTCATTACGCAGTTTCTGGTTTTCCCGGAAGAACGCATGACGGGTCAGCCAGTCACCTTCCACCAGCGCATGACGGATAAAGAGTTCACGACACAGCGCCGGATCGATATTACCGTAGTTCACCGGACGTCCCGCCACGACCGGCAGGCCATAGAGAGTCACTTTTTCCATTGCCATCACCGCACCCTGAGATTTCTCCCAGTGCGGCTCGCTGTAGTGATATTTCACCAGATGCGGTGCCAGCGGCTCTATCCATTCCGGTTCAATTTTAGCGGCAATCCGCCCCCATAACCGGCTGGTTTCCACCAGCTCCGCCACCATTACCCATTTCGGCGGCTTCTTAAATAAGCCGGAACCCGGGAAGACGGAGAAACGCGCATTACGCGCCCCGGTGAACTCCTGTTTTTCCGTGTCTTTCTGCCCGACATGGGACAGCAGACCGCTCAGGAGCGACAGATGGACACTTTTATAATCCGCCGGTTCGCTGTTCACCGGAATTCCCTGCTCTTTCACCACCTGGCGCAGCTGGGTATACACATCCTGCCATTCGCGGATCCGCAGATAGTTAAGAAACTCCTGACGACACTGTTTGCGCAACTGCGAGTTGGATAACACTTTCTGCTGTTCTTTCAGGTAGTTCCACAGATTCACAAAGGCAATAAAGTCAGATTCTTTATCCGCAAAGCGGCGGTGTTTTTCATCGGACGCCTGCTGTTTCTCCAGCGGACGCTCACGGGGATCCTGGATGGAGAGTGCGGCGGCGATCACCATGGTTTCCCGCACCGCGCCGTGGTTACGGGCTTCCAGCACCATCCGCGCCAGGCGCGGGTCAATCGGCAGTTTCGCCAGCTGACGGCCGGTTTGTGTCAGATGATAATGCCCTTCGGCGGAGGTTTTACCGTCGATAGCACCCAGTTCTTCCAGCAGTTTGACGCCATCCTGGATATTGCGTTTATCCGGCGCTTCCACAAACGGGAAGGCGGCGATATCCCCCAGCCCGATCGCGGTCATCTGCAGAATAACGGAGGCCAGGTTGGTACGCAGAATTTCCGGGTCGGTAAATTCCGGCCGTGACAGGAAATCATCCTCCGAATAGAGTCGGATGCAGATCCCGTCAGAAACACGGCCGCAACGCCCTTTGCGCTGGTTTGCCGAGGCCTGCGAAATTGGTTCTATCGGCAGACGCTGAACTTTTGTCCGGTAACTGTAGCGGCTGACACGGGCAAACCCGGTATCAATCACATATTTGATGCCGGGAACGGTCAGCGAAGTTTCCGCCACGTTGGTGGCCAGTACGATACGGCGCCCGGTGTGCGGCTGAAAAATCCGGTTCTGTTCACTGTTGGAAAGACGGGCAAACAGCGGCAGCACTTCGGTATGGCGTAAATCTGCTTTATTCAGGGCATCGGCGGTTTCACGGATCTCCCGCTCCCCGCTCATAAAGATAAGGATATCCCCCGCACTTTCCCGTCCCAGTTCATGCACGGCATCCAGAATGCCCTGAGTCAGGTCACGATCCGAATCATTCTCTTCCCCCATCACCGGACGATAACGGACTTCCACCGGATAAGTACGCCCGGAGACTTCAATAATCGGTGCATTACCGAAATGACGGGAAAACCGCTCCGGATCAATGGTCGCGGAGGTGATGATCACTTTCAGATCCGGACGTTTCGGCAGAAGCTGACGCAGATAGCCGAGGATAAAATCAATATTCAGGCTGCGTTCGTGGGCTTCATCGATGATGATGGTGTCATACTGCAGCAGCAGCTTGTCCTGCTGTAATTCTGCCAGCAGGATCCCGTCCGTCATCAGCTTAACCAGCGAATTATCACTGACCTGATCACTGAAGCGGACTTTATAACCGACGGCGCCGCCAAGCGGGACTTTCAGTTCCTCCGCAATACGGGAAGCTACGGTCCGTGCAGCCAGACGACGCGGCTGGGTATGACCGATAAACCCGGTGATACCGCGTCCCAGTTCCAGACAGATTTTCGGGATCTGCGTGGTTTTACCGGATCCGGTTTCACCCGCGATGATCACCACCTGATTATCACGGATCGCGTTATAAATCGCTTCGCGCTTCTGCGAGACCGGCAGATTATCCGGATAGGTAATCTCCGGCCGGTTGGCAATGCGCAGCTCTGTGCGGGTAATACCGCGCAGCATCTCATCCTGTAACCCTGCCAGCACCTTCTGCTGAGATTCGGGGTTGCGGATCTTCGCCACCCCCGCCAGCCGTTTGCGGAACTGATGCTGCTCCCGCAGCGATAGATGGGGGATTAACTGTTTTAATTCATTAAGAAGGGAATTCACCTTGCTGTCCTTCTGATAGGTAATATCGTGCCGTCTGTACGGTTTGGCTTTTTGTGCGGCGGGTCTCCCCTCTGTCATTGTTATCCCGTTTTCGGAGTAACGCACACCGCGTGTCTTTATTAAACTTGCCGTATCCGGCCATTGTCAGATTTTTTGATGTTATGCGCCGAATTTATCTGCTGTTCTTTATACAGCGGCTTTCATACACTGATTACGTAATAAATAAGCTGAATCACAATAACAAGGTTTACTATGCAAAAAGTTCTCGTTCTGAAATCCAGTATTCTTGCGGACTACTCACACACCAACAAAATGGCGGATTATTTTATCGGACAATGGCGGAAAAATCATGCAGATGATGCGATCACTGTCCGCGACCTGAGTGCTGACCCGGTACCGGTTCTGGATAACGAAATTGTTTCCGGTATGCATGGTTCCGCAGGCGGCACCTTAACACAGCGTCAGGAGTCCGCAAATGCATTACAGACTGAACTGATTGATGAGCTTTTTGCACACGACGTTATCGTATTCACCGCACCAATGTATAACTTCACCATACCGACACAGCTGAAAACCTATCTGGATTTCATTGCAGCTGCCGGCAAGACCTTCCGCTATACCGAAAAAGGTGCCGAAGGGCTGGTGACGGGCAAACGTGCGATTGTTCTGACTGCACGCGGCGGTTTCCACCGCGATCAGACGTCTGACCTGATTGTGCCGTTTATGACACAGTTCCTGGGTTTTATCGGGATCAGCGATATTGAGTTTATTTATGCCGAAGGTGTCTCGATGGGTGAGGATTTTGCTGAAAAAGCACAGCAGAATGCCCGTCAGTGCGTTGAAGCGCTTTCCGCATAACCGGATAACAACACAAAAACAAGCAGTATCATCATTAATCATCCTTGTTCCGCGCCGGGTCATCCGGCGCTTTTTTTTGCATCCGTTAATCCGTTACTCTTTCTTCAGCCATTTACCGTTGATACCGAGCACATATTCGCCCTGCGGCGCGCGGGTCACCAGTTTCTGTCCGGCGATTTTAGCCACTTCATCCGCTTTCATCCGGTTGGTTTGTGCCAGTTCGCTGTATTTTTGCGTCCGGGCTGTATTAATCTCTTTCACCAGACCGCTGACATCCTGCCGTGACGATGCTTTATCCACGGCCGCGATATAACCGCTGAAGGTTTCGCCCACCAGTCCCTGCTGTTTGGCCTCATCCAGGGTCAGTGCAAACGCAGAGCTGCTGATCAGTAATGTCAGCGCGGCCAGCCCGCTGTTAATGAATTTACGCATTATTCACCTCAAAATATCGCTGAGTTATTTTTCAGCAAATCTTCAACCTGGCGGTCAATTTTGACATTAATTTCATGTTCAATTTTGACATTCATATTGATATCAATGGGTTTATCCGGTGTGGCCACTTCCACCCGCAGACAACCGTTAAGCGCGATAATCATCAGCGGTAATACCGCACCTGCTATCCATTTTTTCATTCTGACTCCGTCGGATGTTACTCCTGATTCTGTGAAATACTCTTTTCCAGCCAGGCTTCCAGATTGCTGCCGAAACGCAGACTGCGCCATAACTGAAACACATTTTCCTCATGCCGGTAATTCAGATTTACCGCCCGCCGTGCATCCAGTACCGGATTATAGCCGGAAACCACTGATGACATCGTCAGGACACCCAGGTTGGTCAGATTAACATCCGTCCGCACCCGTTTCATCACCAGATAATCCAGCCAGTTAATCGCCGTACCCGCTGAAATATTGTTTTCACTGACCGATTCAACAAACTGATTATCCAGATTGAGGGTCAGCGGTTCGTCGTTTTCCACCCAACCGTTATGCACAATCCACTGCGGATTATCAATATAAAACGGTAATTCCCCGCTGATACTGCCTTCAAGGGCAAACTGTGTCACTTTCAGCGTATTGATCAGCGGACCGGTATTCAGTTTATCCAGTTTTATCACCGCTGCGGTTTTCTGCGGAATGGTCAGTGACGGCATGGTGACCTGTCCGCCCAGAATATCCAGACTGACGCCGGACAGTTCCAGCGGATACGTCTCATCGTACGGGTAATAGCCCTGCAAATCGGCTTTAATATCCGTCACTTCAAACAGATTCTCAACGCGCGCAATCCGCAGCATCACAGGCGTTTTACTGCCGAGCTGCCAGCGGCTGTCCGCGAGCCGCCACGGCAGCACAAAATCCACACCGCTCACTTCGCCGTCTTTCAGCCACATGCCCGCCTGTTTGACCACCCAGTGACCACCGGCGACAAATCCCTGACCCGGTGCAGCGGAATACGCCGCCTGGGCATAGAAAACGCCGTTACGCAGTGTGATCCCCAGGTCGGCCGGGATCAGCGTCTGAAATGCCCGCATATCCTGCTCCGGCCAGCGGGCCTCACCACGCAGACGGACACCGTCCCAGCGGCTCCAGTAATGTATCGGCCCGATATTTTTTCCGGCTGACAGTGTGCCTTTAACAGAAAAATCGCGGGGGTCACGGCCATCCAGCGTCATATCAAAGGTCGCGGACGGCAGATAGCTGTTATCCAGCCGGATTTTCCGGGTGGTCAGCTGCACTTTCCCGGACAGTTTCTCCTGCCCGTCAACCCGCGTCCAGATCAGCGGGGATAACAGTGTCAGCGCCGGGGCATCCATCGACATCATACCGTAGCGGATACCGTTGAATCCGGTGTTCAGTTTACGGATACGGATTTCCTCATCCAGCCAGGAACCGGCACCGGAGAATGTCCAGTCCGCATTCAGCGGTTTCATCCGGCCTTTTCCCCAGATTTGCCAGTACCAGCGGCCATTATCCGGCAGGAATTCCCGCGCCTGGCCTTTCATCTGAAAACGGTAACGCCCCAGCTCCGGATTATTCACCGTCACAATAGCATCCAGCGGCCCGGAAATTCCCTGCTGTGACAACGAGGTTCCCGCCAGCGGCAGACGCAGTTCTTCCACCAGAAAATCCGGACTGAGCTGCCCGCGTGCCCGCACCAGTGCCCCGGAGCGTAACCGGATCACCGGATCGGAAAATGTGCCGGTCAGTACCGCCGGTACCCGTCCTGCTGCCCACATATCATTGTGATTAACCTGCCCGGCCAGCTCAAAAGGAATATCAAACTCAGTCAGCGGAAGCGGTGTTTCCGGTAACTGCAATACCACCGTGCCTTTACCGCGCACACCCTGCGTGGTCACGGAGAGCCGCGCCCCCAAAAGCATATCCGCCGGTGAGGAGAGCCAGTTTTTCAGTTCTGCGCTGATAGTTCCCCGCAGGGGCTGTTCCCACTCATCCCAGCGCCATTCCCCGTTTTTAATCAGAATACTTTCCGCCGTGGCTTCCCAGGGAATATTCAGCAGCACGGTCTGCGGATCAGTTTCACTCAGCGTCAGAACACCCTGCCGCCCCTGCCAGTCAAAGGCAGCCATCAGCGGCTGTGGCCGGTATGTGGTTGTGATTTCAGCCTGTAATCTGCCTTTATCCGGCAGCTCCGCTGTATTCAGCGGCAGTGTCAGTGCGCCGCTGAGCGCAAATTTTTCATCACCAACAGTGGCATCCAGTTGTGACAGAGTCAGGTTCAGCGCCGGATCAACCGCCAGCTCCGCCTGAATGTTCTCACCCTGATAACTCAATTGCTGTCCCCGGCCGGGTGCGGTTGTCAGGCTCAGTTTTCCCCGGTACATCTGCCAGGGCGCGGGGATAACGTTATCAGCGGTCAGCGTCACCGGCGGCAACTGCGATAACAGCGCACCGATATCAACCGGTGTAGTGTCTGTTTCTTCAGGGCCGGAAGGTAATTTCTGAAAGCAACCCGCATCACCGGTCAGTGAACCGGCATCAATAATCCAGCGGCCGCCGCGCTGATAGTGAAGTGACAGCTTTTCCCCGCCCGCCAGCTGACATTCATTACTGCGGAGAGCCGCTTCTTCTATATAGAGGCCACCCGCACGAATTTTTGGCTGAGAAAGTGACAGTGTAACGCCATCCGGCAGAGAGGATTTCACCACGGCAGGCAGCCAGCGCGGAATTGTCAGCCAGGCCGCCGGGAGGATAATCATCAGCAGAGCAAGCAGTACCACCAGCACTTTCAGTAATTTTTTCATAGACCTCAGAGGTGCAGTTCCCCGGTTACAGATACATCAACTAAGCGTTATACTGTAGTCAGCAGATTTCAATCATTTCTGAACACAGGACAGCCCTATTTTGTCAGGGCTATCCGGTTTAGTGTAGCGATTTATTTTTTAGCGGAGGAACCCCGATGAAAATCGTCAGTTACAGTACCAAACATTACGACAGCAAACATATGGATTTGATTAATCAGGATCCGCGCTTTCAGTATGATATCGAATATTTTGATTTCCCGCTGACACAACAAACCGCAAAAAACGCCGTAGGTGCCGATGCTGTCTGTATTTTTGTTAATGATGATGCGAACCGGGAAGTATTGCAGGAACTGGCAGATCTCAATATCAGAATCCTCGCACTGCGTTGCGCAGGTTTTAACAATGTGGATTTAGCCGCTGCTGAAGAGCTGGGTATACAGGTTGTCCGTGTTCCGGCCTATTCCCCGGAAGCTGTGGCTGAGCATGCCGTCGGCATGATGCTGAGCCTGAACCGCCGTATTCACCGTGCTTACCAGCGCACCCGCGATGCTAACTTTTCTCTCGAGGGTCTGACCGGCTTTAATATGCATAACCGCACAGCCGGGATTGTCGGAACAGGCAAAATCGGCCTGGCCGTACTGCGGATATTAAAGGGATTCGGGATGCGCCTGCTGGTGTCTGATCCTTATCCTAACCAGACAGCACTGGATCTGGGTGCAGAATATGTCGATCTGAACACGCTGTTTGCGCAATCTGATGTGATTTCACTTCACTGCCCGCTGACGCCGGAAAATCATCATCTGCTGAATGAAACCGCATTTGCCAAAATGAAAGACGGCGTGATGATTATCAATACCAGCCGCGGTGCATTAATTGATTCCGCTGCCGCCATTAATGCCCTCAAACAGCAGAAAATTGGCGCGCTGGGTATGGATGTGTATGAAAATGAACGTGATTTATTCTTTGAAGATAAATCGAATGATGTGATTCAGGATGATGTGTTCCGCCGTCTCTCTTCCTGCCATAACGTCCTGTTTACCGGCCATCAGGCGTTTCTGACAGAAGAAGCTCTGTTGAGTATCAGCGAAACCACGCTGGAAAACATCACTAAGCTCTATAATGGCGAAACATCTTGTAACATTGTGTTACAGAATTGGTAGCTATTACACGGAACATTACAATTTAATCCCGGGGATTTTATTTTGTTTCCCGGGATTCTGGTCATAAAAAAACCAATAAACATAAACTTAGGTGATGTCATTCAGTTTATTCTTAATTTTGCCCATCCCGATTTTTGATGCTAATATTCGCTCCGTTTTTTGATGAGTTTTCCTCAATAATCACAGCAACTGACATTCCCGTTTATATTGATCAAATTTAAACAGGAATGTATTTCGGATAAAAAAAGCCCCGTAACGGGGCGGACAGGATATAGATACTGAGTAAAGTGTTTTTGTTTTAATGTCCGCATTATAAACTACACTTAATAAACAAATCCTAAATAAAAAGAACAGAAATAACAGCCCTTGTTTTTGTTGCGACAGGCTATTTGTTATGGGTCTGTTTAATAATACTGATGTAACATTCAAACTATAAAGTAAGACGTAGCGATCATATATTATCATTAACCGTTAACTATCATTTGTGATGTTATTAACTGATACTTTTCTCATAATATTAAAACGGGACACTTTCAGTTAATATCGAATACAGAGAGTAAAAATATGTCTATGTTAAACCGTTTAGTTTTAGTTGCAGGTATTGCATTATCTTTTGTTACACACAGCGCATCATTGCAGGGTCAGCAAGGCGGCGTCATCAATTTCTACGGGTCACTGACAGAAGCCCCCTGCACCTATCAGGTATCCGGCAATAACGTCAATGCCGAATGTTACCGTTCCGGTGAAACCGCCAAATATAACAGCAGTATTCAGGCGGATAATAAACCTAACGGTACATTAATACCGGATAACATTGGTGAAGTAAATATCACTCCGGTTTTATCTGATTCAGAAAAACATATTGTCACCATAAGCTATCGCTGATTCGGCAAAGATATACTACACAGCAAATATAGAAGTCAAATAACGGATTTATTAAAAATAACATTCATCCCGTATTATAAAAAATAATAAGCAATATATC
>NZ_WSPG01000089.1:0-543 GCF_022819185.1 Morganella sp. HSTU-ASny43 | reverse complement strand
CTTTCTTTATCCGTTTCTGTTCACAAGGGTCGATACCCTCAGCAATCTGCTTACGTGCGCTGTCTCTTTTATCACGTGCGTCAGAAAGGGATAATTCAGGATAAATTCCCAGAGCCAATGTTTTTTCTTTTCCCTGAAAGCGGTAACGGAGTCGCCAGTAACGTGAGCCGTTGGGATGAACAAGTAAAAACATGTTGCCGGAATCAGCAAGTTTATAGGGTTTTTCTTGCGGTTTTGCAGCCCGAATCTTAGCGTCAGTAAGTGCCATAAAAGGGGTCTCCGGAAGACGAGAGGGTACAAATTCCTGTCGAATCATGGTATACCCTCATTTGTACCCGCGCAAGTGACTTGATGCGGGTAGAATTTGGTTGAGTTGGGTTGAATGAAGAACTACGGAGAAGTAGATATCTGGCGGGCTTTATAAACGAAAACGGACCTTCGTAGAGGTCCGTTGACATGAATTTGGTGCCCGGACTCGGAATCGAACCAAGGACACGGGGATTTTCAATCCCCTGCTCTACCGACTGAGCTATCCGGGCAACG
>NZ_WSPG01000088.1:0-547 GCF_022819185.1 Morganella sp. HSTU-ASny43 | reverse complement strand
CGGGATTTTTGAGCTATTACTCCGCAGCACTCGCGGGGATATTCACGCTCTGCGTGTGCAAAAATAGCTGCCTGAATGTTTTTACGCATCATTATTTCCTCAGTAATGAGGTTCCCGGAAAGCCGCCGAACGGGATCGGATTATTTTTCCCGAAACGGGGAAAGCAGCCGGTATTCAGCATGCCGCTGCACTGATCCTGTGCCGGGTCATCCACGCGGTTGCCGTGTTTGTCAAAATACCCGTTCTGCCCGGCATAATCACAACCATCACCGGATTTGTATTTGCCGCGTATGCACCAGGTACACATTGCATGCAGTTGCCGCGTCGGGATCAGCACCCCCTGCAAATCCATCGGGCTGGCTAAATCAAACTCAATAACCTCTTTGGTTTCCGAGGATTTGCTGTCGATATAAAAGACCGAGACTTTTTCCTGGGTAGGATCTGCCGCCGGGTTGCCATCCGGAAAATTCGCCGCATCCAGATAGTGTGCCAGGGTGTCGTGTATCGTGACTTTCGCTTTCAGCATGTCATCGTATGCCAGACACAG
>NZ_WSPG01000087.1:0-564 GCF_022819185.1 Morganella sp. HSTU-ASny43 | reverse complement strand
TATGTTTATTAGAGTCAGTATTAATACTAATCTATGTAATGAAACTATCATATTTAGTGGAGGCCCTGTATTTGAATTTAAATTTCAACATTTATTGTCAGCAGCGCCACATAAAAATTGCCGATATATCTTTTTTGGTGCTGGTTCTTACTTATTTAACTATTCAACTAAATTTTCTTCACTTCCATTCTCTGGAAAAAAAGAAAATATAAGTGTAAGAGATGAAATAACAAAGAAAATATTCAATTTAGATACTGCATTTGTTACAGGCTGTGCAGCGTCTTATCTTCGAGAGTCAATGGACAAAATTGTTGTCAAAAATAATAAAATTGCCATTTCAGCACCACAGCGATATGATTATTTCCCGTATACCTATGATCTAATAAATAAAATAATATCTTTAGGCTATGATGTAGATATTCTTTTTAATCGAGGATGGGATAAATCTGAATATACATCTGGCCTTACCCAAAGAAAAACTAATATTTTTGTTAATTTTCTTCAGAATAAAGGCTTTAATGTAATCGATGCATCCGGAGAGCATGGCATGAAAAAATATGATAC
>NZ_WSPG01000086.1:0-568 GCF_022819185.1 Morganella sp. HSTU-ASny43 | reverse complement strand
CTTTGTGATTCATGACTGGGGTGAAGTCGTAACAAGGTAACCGTAGGGGAACCTGCGGTTGGATCACCTCCTTACCTAGTTGGTATTGAATGTGAGTGTTCACACAGATTGTCTGATAGAAAGAAGCAGATACCGGGAATAGGCTTGTAGCTCAGGTGGTTAGAGCGCACCCCTGATAAGGGTGAGGTCGGTGGTTCAAGTCCACTCAGGCCTACCAAAACCGAATTGATACTGCGTTATGAAAAGACTCGTTTACCTTAGTAAACTTCGCCTTTCCATGCCTTGTCTCAATGCGGTTTCCTCTTTTCATGATGAAAAGACACGCCCGGGAAAACCAAATAATGGGGCTATAGCTCAGCTGGGAGAGCGCCTGCCTTGCACGCAGGAGGTCAGCGGTTCGATCCCGCTTAGCTCCACCATTATCTGATATCTGAAAAATAATTCAGAGTTTACCGGAAACGGTATACTGTGAATTATTATGCTCTTTAACAATCCGGAACAAGCTGAAAAATTGAAACAATCAATATTATCACCGAGGTAATATTGATGAGTCTCTCAGCCGAACAAC
>NZ_WSPG01000085.1:0-572 GCF_022819185.1 Morganella sp. HSTU-ASny43 | reverse complement strand
GCCTGCTGTGCCCGGTATTCTGCCGCACGCGCTCTGGCAACCGCAATTTGTGTCCCGCGCAGCTGGGCCTGCGCAAGAGCGATCTCACCTTTTGCGGCACCGGCCACCCCGATGGTTGCTTTGGTCACACTGGCGGTCAGCCCGCCGAAATACCGTGCAAGGCCAACCCCGACCAGTGCCCCTGCAACAGTGGCGATGGTGTCTATATTTCCTGCAATACCATTCAGTGCACCGGTCAGTGTGCTGGTTGCGCCCGATGCCTCATTAGCCCCGCCTACCCACGCCATAAAGGCGTTTTCTACCTTTTGCGAAGCCATACTGACGGTCTGTGGTAACTGCTCAAATTCTTTTCTGAGTTGCTCCGTATTTGTCAGGATCGGAACGATTTTATCGGTAGTCAGTTGCCCGCTCTGTGCCATATCGCGCAGCCCGCCGATGGTGGTCCCCATCCCGTCAGCCAGCAGTTTTGCCAGCCGTCCGCCGTTCTCCATCACCGCGTTAAATTCTTCACCGCGCAGAACACCGGAAGCCAGTGCCTGACTGAGTTGAGTAATAACAGAGCTGGCTTCTTC
>NZ_WSPG01000084.1:0-614 GCF_022819185.1 Morganella sp. HSTU-ASny43 | reverse complement strand
AAACCTGATTGTACTGACATAGCAGAGGACGTAATGGCAAAGCTTCGTGAGCTTATTATTAAAATATCGGCAAATTCTTCCTCGTTTCAGTCTGAAATAGCGCGTGCTTCACAGATGGGGGAGAACTATTACCGGACGCTGGAGCAGGGTGGACGCAAAGCATCATCGGCATCACGTGAAACGAAACGGGCAATCAGTGAGCTGAACAATGAACTGTCATCAATAAAATCGACAGTAACCGGCGTAATGGGGGCTATGGCCGGTGCTTTTGCCACGCAGCAGCTTATCAGTTATGCCGATACCTGGAGCCAGTTAAGCGGTCGCCTGAAACTGGCCTCTGTGTCTGCGGAGGATTTCAGCCGGACGCAGCAGGAGCTGATGTCGTTAAGTCAGCGTACCGGCACATCACTGGCGGCAAATACCAACCTGTACGCACGTATTGCGCAGTCGATGCGTGATGTGGGTTATGCCTCGGGGGATGTGGCAAAAGTCACTGAAACCATCGCAACCTCACTGAAGCTGTCCGGTGCAGGCACTGAAGAAGCCAGCTCTGTTATTACTCAACTCAGTCAGGCACTGGCTTCCGGTGTTCTGCGCGGTGAAGAATTTAACGC
>NZ_WSPG01000083.1:0-639 GCF_022819185.1 Morganella sp. HSTU-ASny43 | reverse complement strand
CTTTGTGATTCATGACTGGGGTGAAGTCGTAACAAGGTAACCGTAGGGGAACCTGCGGTTGGATCACCTCCTTACCTAGTTGATGTTGAATGTGAGTGTTCACACAGATTGTCTGATAGAAAATGAGCAGAGAGCGTCTGCGAAGCTGACTAATGTCCCCTTCGTCTAGAGGCCCAGGACACCGCCCTTTCACGGCGGTAACAGGGGTTCGAATCCCCTAGGGGACGCCAGTCTGCGCGGGTGAGTGAAAGTCATCTGCAAATAATGATTAAGCTGATTCAAGAGTCAGCTTAACAATTATGCTCTTTAACAATCCGGAACAAGCTGAAAAATTGAAACAATCAATATTATCACCGAGGTAATATTGATGAGTCTCTCAGCCGAACAACACGAAAATGTGAAGACGTTTTTGCGTGAGTTATGAGCGAGCAGTCCTCAGTTCGCGAAGGACGGAGCACAGCAAGCGGAGCATACATCAGTATGTGAGTATTGCGAGCACCGCCCGACAAAGAAATGAGGGGCGCGCAGCCATAACCCCACAGAAACACTCAGTCGAAACACCTTCGGGTTGTGAGGTTAAGCGAATAAGCGTACACGGTGGATGCCTAGGCAGTCAGAGGCGATGAAGGACGTGCTAAT
>NZ_WSPG01000082.1:0-646 GCF_022819185.1 Morganella sp. HSTU-ASny43 | reverse complement strand
CGTATATTTCCTAACGTATTAATTATTTTTTCCATATCTTTCTCTTCAGAAAAAAGTTTAACTAGAATATTATCATCCAACATCCATGGTTCAAGTTTTATGAGTTTTGCTACTATCTCAGGAGAAAATCTTTGTTTTATTAAAGTGGCAGGGGTCCCTCCAACGATTTCATAATCTCCGACATCAGTAGAAACAAAAGAGTTACATGCTATAATTGCACCTATACCAATTTTTACTCCTGACATTATCGTACAATGGGATCCTATCCAAACGTCATGTCCAATAATAGTATTATCTATTTTTTTGTTAAATGATCGTTTGGAAAATCGTTGAACAGGAAAATGATAAAGATGATTTAATGCTCCAATATTGCAATGAGAGCCAATAGATACACCGATCCCTATATTGGTATACTGAATTTGATTAAACCAACCAACTGAGCTTTTTTCACCGAGTATAGAATCATTAATACGAGTTAGTGGGCTCACGTAGCTTTCATTTTTTAGTATAGTATTCCTGCAAATTGAAAGTATACTTTTTTTTCCACGACGACTCATTGGTTACCTTTTTATATAATTTTTATCTATATTTATACTTTCGACCGCAAGTATTATAAAAATGAGATATGGTGTATAGTATATAGAGT
>NZ_WSPG01000081.1:0-689 GCF_022819185.1 Morganella sp. HSTU-ASny43 | reverse complement strand
CTTGCGCAGGCCCAGCTGCGCGGGACACAAATTGCGGTTGCCAGAGCGCGTGCGGCAGAATACCGGGCACAGCAGGCGCTCGCCGCATCACGCGGAACGGATGCACAGGCTGCCGCAGAAAAGCGCCTGGCCGCCGCACAGGCCTCCGTTGCCCGTAACGTGAATGCCCGCAATATTGCCCAGAATAACCTGAACAATGTCACGTCTGTCGGCACCCGTCTCCTGGGCGGGGCGCTCGGCCTTATCGGCGGGATACCCGGACTGGTGATGCTGGGGGCCGGTGCCTGGTACACGATGTACCAGAAGCAGGAGCAGGCGAGACAATCGGCGCTTGAATATGCTGGGGCTATCGATCAGGTTCTGTCAAATCTGAACAAAATGACGTTGCCGGAAACGTCAGATAATGCGGGGAAAACCAAAGAAGCTCTGGCGGCGCAAAATAAACTGGTTGATGAGCAGCGTCAGAAAGTCGAGGGATTAAAATCAGCGATAGCAGGATATCAGCAGATGCTGGCCTCTCCCGGCCCCAGCATCAACGGCTATCTGATTAATCATCTGATCAATCAGGAAGATGCGGTTAAATCCCTGGCGGCTGCGCAGGATGAGCTTTCGGTTGAACAGAGCAGGCTCAATGAGCTGAGCAAAAAATCGGAAGAGATTCAGTCAGCACTGAAGGCGGTCGAAAGTCA
>NZ_WSPG01000080.1:0-689 GCF_022819185.1 Morganella sp. HSTU-ASny43 | reverse complement strand
CTTGCGCAGGCCCAGCTGCGCGGGACACAAATTGCGGTTGCCAGAGCGCGTGCGGCAGAATACCGGGCACAGCAGGCACTCACCGCATCACGTGGCACGGATGCACAGGCTGCCGCAGAAAAGCGGCTGGCTGCCGCTCAGGCCTCCGTTGCCCGTAACGTGAATGCCCGCAATATTGCCCAGAATAACCTGAACAATATCACCTCTGTCGGCACCCGTCTCCTGGGCGGGGCGCTCGGCCTTATCGGCGGGATACCCGGACTGGTGATGCTGGGTGCCGGTGCCTGGTACACGATGTACCAGAAGCAGGAGCAGGCGAGACAATCGGCGCTTGAATATGCCGGAGCTATCGATCAGGTTCTGGCAAATCTGAACAAAATGACGCTGCCGGAAACGTCAGATAATGCGGGGAAAACCAAAGAAGCCCTGGCTGCACAAAATAAACTGGTTGATGAGCAGCGTCAGAAAGTCGAGGGATTAAAATCAGAGATAGCCGGGTATCAGCAGATGCTGGCCTCACCGGGACCAAGTATCAACGGCTATCTGATTAATCATCTGATCAGTCAGGAGGATGCGGTTAAATCCCTGGCGGCTGCGCAGGATGAACTTTCTGTTGAACAGAGCAGGCTCAATGAGCTGAGCAAAAAATCGGAAGAGATTCAGTCAGCACTGAAGGCGGTCGAAAGTCA